>VBAY01000099.1 GCA_005883085.1 Candidatus Bathyarchaeota archaeon | reverse complement strand
GAGAGATAGACCTGTTCTTCTTGATATCCGCGGTTTTCACGATACTGGTTTCTCTGACTCGCAAACATTGGACCGCAACCATTCTAGGAACTGTCACCGGTCTAATCCTTGTCACAACACCGGGAGCCCCCTTGGCGGTGACTCTCGCCCTGATTCCTAACGGGATAGTCTTCGACCTAACTTTGCGCGCAGGGGATCACATCTTCGACAACTTATCGAGGAAGCGTTTCGTCGTGGCCGGAGCCCTAGGCAATCTGGCAATGGCAGTGTTCGGTCTAGCAATGCTTCAGGCGTTTGGATTTTTCCATGGCTTCGGAGTTTCAACCCTCATAGTCATCTGGGTTACCGCTCTTGTCGGTGACACTCTCGTAGGAGCCTTGGGATCTCTGTTTGGGACGGCAGTAGTCAGGCGTTTAGGGGAACGAGTAAGGTCCCCACTGATTCGCTGAGCCCGACAACAAAGATTTTTCGGAAGACAATTCAGCAGGACCGTGAACCAGGTTACTGTGCGAGAACCAAGCTTTCGAACAGTAATCCCTTTGACAAGTTGTCAAGGTTCACCACAGATTTTCCGTCATTCTTGGCGAGTTGTTGTCTTGCAGGAGGCTCTTTCAGGTAACTGGGGTTTCGCTCGTTGATTCGCTCCCCATAGATTGGGACTGTCTCGTTCTGATAGAATACTCCGATAGGGATCTTGTCTCCCCATTCTCTCGATTTCTCTATGACTTGGAGAAGGTTCTTGTCAACCTCGTCTCCGCTCATGTCTGCGGTTATTCTTCCATTGTACTCGGTGCCTTCTAGATCATAGGTTCGTGCCATCGGTCTCTTTGTAGCCGGGTCAATACGATCCTCTCCGCCGTACCATTCTTTCGTGTTGATGTCGTTGTATGTTGGACATGGTTGTAGCGCGTCTATTAGGGCGAAGCCTTTGTGGGCGACAGCCTTCTTGATCATCTCCTTGAGATGTCTGGTATTGTACGCATAGCTCCGGGCGATGAAGGTGAAGCCTGATGCGAGCGCGAGCATTAGTGGGTTGATATTACTGTTGATGTTTGGCTCGGGAAGCGACTTCGTCTGCATTCCCAGATGCAGTGTTGGGGAAGCTTGTCCTTTGGTCAAGCCGTAGACGCCATTATCGTGTATAATGTAGGCCATGTCAATATTCCGCCTTCCCGCATGTACGAAGTGTCCTACTCCGATTCCTAGTCCGTCACCGTCTCCTCCGACCGCTATTACTTCTAGATCTGGGTTCGCGAGTTTGGCGCCTTGCGCGTACCCTAGGACTCTGCCGTGTAGTGTGTGGATTCCGAAGGCGTTGGTGAAGTGGACAAGTTTACTGGAGCAACCTATTCCGGAGAACAGTGCAACCTTGTTGATGTCAACCGGCATCTCGGTCAACGCCATCTTCAAGGAAGCTTCGATGCCGAAGTCTCCACAGCCGGGACACCAGTCGTTATGGACATCGGTCTTTAGATCAGTGAGCTTAAGCGCCATGGGTTAACACGACTCTCCTATTTTGTGCAGGATTTGATATTACTTGTTTGACTGATTGGTAGATCTCGTCCTGTGACATCGGTCTGCCGTTGAATTTGACAATCTTGTTCTTGACATCTATCATCGTCTTCTCGGCTATCACAGCAGCCATCTGGCCGGAGTAGTTCTGTTCAATCCCGATAACGAGTTTGGCCCGAGCCAGTTTCTGTTTGACAGTCTCTGTTGGGAAGGGACTTACGAGTCTAATCTGAAGAAATTCGACTCCAATCCCGTCCTTCTCCAATAGCTTCATCGCGTCAAGAATTGGCCCCTTCGTTGACCCCCAGCTTACGATCGTGACATCGGCTTGTTTCTTTGAGGGAGCGAAGAAGTTGAACTTCTCATCCTCAGGAATCTCCTTCGCCGCCGTGTCCAACTTTGTCATCCTCTTCGTCATCATTTTCACTCTGTTGTCCGGGTCTTCTTCGATGTGTCCCATCTCGTCATGCTCATCTCCAGTGTTCCAGAACCGATAGCCTGGCATTCCGAGAACTGCTCTCGGCGAGACTCCGTCCTCCGTGAAGGCAAATCGTCTGTACGGCTCTCCGTTACCATTTCCCAGGTGGTCTCCCTGGATCAGTTTTCCCCTTTGAATCGGGACAAGATCGGCCTTTGGTGGCGAGATGGTCATGCTGTTGTTCGCTAATCCCTTATCGATCAGATGGATGCTGGGCATCTGAAATCGTTCTGCATAGTTGAAGATCCTGATCGCGTCGTAGAAGCTTTCCTCCATGTCCCCTGAGCATAGTACGATTCTCGGAAACTCTCCGTGGGCGGCACTTAGGATGAACTTCAGATCTCCCTGCTCATGCCTCGTCGGTTGTCCTGTCGCTGGGCCGCCTCTCTGGTAATGGGTGATGACGAGCGGAACCTCGTTCATTCCCGCCCATCCCAATCCCTCGACCATCAAGGAAAAGCCGGGACCAGACGTTGACGTTGCGGCTCTCGCGCCTGTCAAAGCAGCTCCCGTCGCCATCGTTATGGCCGCTATCTCATCCT
Source organism: Candidatus Bathyarchaeota archaeon (assembly GCA_005883085.1). Taxonomy (GTDB): domain Archaea; phylum Thermoproteota; class Bathyarchaeia; order 40CM-2-53-6; family 40CM-2-53-6; genus 40CM-2-53-6. The sequence goes on along the minus strand of VBAY01000099.1, from coordinate 6,593 downwards.
CTGTCTGTGTCACTAGAATCGAGCCTTTTTGGCCCGGATTGTTTCCGCCCGAGATATCGAAGTTTCCGTGCGACTCTAAGAACTCGCTCTCGTCAGCAGCAGGGGTTATCGGATAATAGGTCTGGACCCTGCAACCGCCCACCAGCTTCCCAAGTGCAATTGCTTCAACCCCCATTAGCAACAGCCTCGGTTGGTTCTGAATTGGGTGGAGCTGGAATGGAAAGGGCTGTTTCAATTGAGACTTCGCAGCGTCGTAGGCAAGCTTTGCACCTATCTCGTTCATTTCGACAACTTTCTTCTTACCTGCGAATGCCCTTCCGATGGATTGGTTTAGGAAGTTCTCGTTAAAACCGAGGATTGCGAATGAGGCTGAGACTGAGAGAACGTTTACGATTCTTGAGAGCTTGCTCAGCTGGTGCTCTCCAATCTGGGCCGCCGTCTTCGCGATAATGTCATTGTACGGGATCGGGTATAGGTTGACGCCTCTTCTCTTGGCTTCCTCCAGGATTCCGGTGACATTTCCCGGAAGATTCTGCTTCGCCAGTCTTGCCTTGATCCTCAAAACCACAGGGGTCTCGATCGACTCGACCTTGTCGATCTCGATATTGGAAAACGTGGGATCGTAAAGTATTCCACCGCCCGGGGCTACTTCCTCTGCGTGGCGGATCAACGTCTCGGCGTCGAACGTCGCTAGGACGTCCACGTTGTTTACGTGGGACCTGATCTTGTCGCTGTTTACTCTGACTTCGAAGTAGCTGTGGGGTCCTTTGATGCTGGAGTAGTATTCTCGAAGCCCGAAGGTCCAGAGCCCACCCAGCACGCATGCTCCCGCGAAAATGTTCGCGGAAGAATCGACTCCGCTGCCCTGCGGACCGCCTGTCATCCAAGACAGATCGTTGACCTTTGCAATCGCACGACTCAATGTTTAGCCTCCCGTAGCCTTGTCGTGGCCGATTGCGCAGTCACAGCTTTCGTTCTCGGCGCAGTAGGGACATGCGCACTGACAGCTGTCTATTTCATAGTTGCAGTTTGGGCAAGCGTACATGCCGTTCTCAGCGGTCACAACAATATCCCCGCTCACAATCGTTAGGAACGATAGTTCGACATAAGGCTTCACTCTGAGCAACTCTTCCATCATTACAGCTGAATTAACGATGTTCTGGTCGCAACTGTGAGGCAATGTTGAGCTCTAGGAGTAGATCAACTATTCTAACAGTGAAGAGAAATATGGGCTTGTGCAAGGAACGAACAGATCTTGATGACTGGTTCAGCGGCTCGGAGTATGAAAGGACGAAAGAAGCTCTTCGCCATAATAGTCGGAGTCCTTCTGATTGTTGGAATTGGAACGTCTGTGTTTATCTTCGCTTCGAGGCCCGACCTAACAGTCAGCCTCAACAAATCCTCACTACTTATCCAGCGAGGTACATTACAGACACTTCAGATCTCGATTGCGACGAAGAACTTGGCCTCCGGCCAAGTTTCGCTTTCCACCTCGGGCCTGCCGACTAACGTGACAGCCAGCTTCTCCAATCCAGATCCCCAGATACAAGCAGGCGGAAGCACTGAGTCCAATCTGACTATAACAGCAGGTGTACACGCCTACGGGCAAAACTCGACCGTGACTATTACAGCCTCTAGTAATGGACTCACTCGACAAGCGGCTCTTCTCATCGCTGTTGTCGGAAACACCAACAACTACGACATTGGTGGCAGCTATGCAGGTGGGTGGAACATCACCACAATCAACACCGTAGAAGGAGACGTTATTGTTCTCCACTTGACCAGTTCGGATTCGTTGACTCACGCGTTCTTTGTAGACTACAATGGAAACGCAGTGTCGGATCCGAACGAGCCCCTTTCACCCAACTTCACCTCCCCGACAATCCCGATAACCCTCCGCTTCATCATCACTCAAGTGGGAACATTCAGTTACTATTGCAAGTACCACCCGACTATGACGGGAACGCTGCACTCAGCCACGCCCTAGCTTGCTGACCATGTTTCAGTCGTATTCCTAATACCTTAATAGTATCTTGCAAAACGGCGAAGCGAAAACAGTGATGTAAATGAAAAACTCACGTCTCGCAAAAATAGCTCTACTGCTTTTTGCCATCACAGTGTTGTCAGGGGCGGCTGTTGTCCAAAATGCAAGAGCGCAGAGCCTACTGGAACTCCAGCTCTTTGCCCCGACCACCGCAACGCCCGGTCAAACCATCGCAATTGAACTCTGGACCCTCTACGAGAACGCTACCAGTGGAAGACCAGATCTGGCCTTCAATGCAACGGGAGAGTCGGCGACGACATGCTCCGTCTATCCTTGCCTTAGCTTCCTCGTGAAAATCAACCTAGGAATCTCAGCTGCGCCCCACGTACATACGCCGTCAGGTGCATTTGTAGCACTGCCAACCTTCGCCAAGTGGGTACACCCCGGAGCTTGGAACACCAGCTACACTGTTCCCTCACAGCTGGGCCTTTACGGTGTCCACATGTACGCGAATTACACAATAAGGACCGGCCCGAACGCATTCATCTCCTACGTGTCCCAGACACAAACAACCTTCACAGTGACAAGCGCGACCGCGAGTCCTGCAGACGTTTCCAACCAGGTTTCAGGCCTCGCCAGTCAGAACCTAACATATGGAGTCCTAGGTCTAGTAGTGGTTACCCTAATACTGGACGCGCTAATACTGTTCTGGAAGAAGACTCCAACAAAGAGTGCATAGCCAAACCTGCATTCGCGCCTGAACCTTCCCACCTTTTTCTTAGGGGAAACCCGTCCGAGAATCACGCTAAGCCTCGATCCTGCATGTCTCCCTTGGCAAGATTATCCCAAGAAACTGATTTCTCTCTAAAATAAGATCAACATCTCATCCCCTCACCGATGTGATGAGAGGGATCACGCTGGGCTCTCCGGATAAGTAATCTGACTATCTTTGACAAGGGCGAATCTTGTCAGCGAATGTTTCGTTCGAGTGTCAATCGTCATGATGTGTTCTACCTGAACCCCTCGGATAGACAGGGCGTCAGAGATCAACCACCGATGACATCTCCAAGGCAGAACCTCAGCACACATAATACAAGCCTGACCGCTTTGCGCTAGCCCAATCAGCTGATCAACGCCCTTCGTGAACTCTTCCGTCTGCATGTAGTCAGCAAATCCTCTGAAGGAAGAATTCTTCCAACCCATGTTCAGGGAATCTGCTTTGGGGTGGCGCAAGCCGCCCAGCTGCTTCATTGGAACGTAGTCTATGGCTGACTCTTTCAGTTTCTTGGAGAGTGTTTCTTGGTTGAATTGGGGGTTGTGCCTTGAACGTGGGATAGTGCGAATTTCGACAAGTCGCGCGACGCCATGGGCTCGCAGGATGCCAATGAAATCGTCAAGCGTCCGTGTTGAGTGTCCTCACCCACCCCCATTCCCTGCTGCCCATTTGTATGATGGTTTCGAAGCTGGATCATCATGTCGATAGGATCGAACCCATAGTTACGCGAGAGACATTCAGGTATTTTTTCAAGCGCGTCGGCGAATGAACCGATAACGAATTGATCTCTTCCCTCGAATGTTAGCGCGTATCTTCTGAGTTGTGACGCCAGTTCAACAAGGACCGCGGCTCCACCAGGTACCACTTTCGGGTTCGATCCGGAATGCTTCAAGATGAGAAGCGCCCTCTTCACAGTCTTTTCCAACTCCTGAACAAGCTCAGGACTGCTGCCGCGAAGCAGCAACGCCGCGCCTCGATCGCATTGAAGGATTGAGATTTCTTCAGGTTTGATCTTGACGACCTCAAGCCCTCTCGCTGTACCTAGGTCCTCTTTCCGAAGCTGGTCAGCATTCCCGACAATAGTGGCTCCAGTAGCTTTTGCAGCCGCCTCGAACTCGTCAGCAGCCACGAAATGCATCGCAAAAATTCCTTGCCTGCTTAGCTGGTCGCAGATTCTATCCGCCATCTTGGATCGACAGATCAAGACATTGGCTCCAGAGGTTTTCACCATATCCACTAGATGAAGTCGGAGACGAGCTTCTTCCGATTTGAAAACCTGAATCTGTTCTTGGCTCGTAATGTTCAGTTTGGCCGAGAAGGGACCTTCATCCACCGATTTCAGTTCGAGCCGCTTGAGTTCAAGTTTGGTTAGGAACGCTATTTTTGGCTGGTCGACCCAATCTGGCATGCTTGGATGCGCCTTGCCTTTCTTGATTATTACTCCGCGAACTAGTTCGGAGTTATCTGTCTGGCCGCCGGGCTTCTTCACAATCTGAACTCTGTTCACGTCGATCGATCCATCTTCTGCTATACGACTGATCGCTTCAGATAGATCTCTTCGGAGTCTCGTACTGAGAAGTCCCCTTCCACAATCAACTACCTCCAAGAGGTGCTCGTCAAGGTCCTCCCCAACGTTCTTCGCTATTTCGCTGATAATAGCGTTCGACTTTTCTGTTGCTTTCAGGTAGCCATCAAGGATTGTATTGGGGTGGAAACCCAACGCGATTAGTTTGTCGGCCTCGGTCAGGAGTGCTGAGACGAGAACGAGTAGAGTGGAGATTCCGTCGCCAGTGTGCTCGCGCTGTATCTTCGCTGCTTCCGCGAGAGTCATTATCGCAGGATACTCTATACCCAGCTCATCGACGACATCTACAGGGTCCTTGGTAACTTTCATTACCAATTCAGGACCCCTATGATAAGTCACAAGTTTGTACGCACCCTTAGGTCCGAGGCTGCTGCCAATCTTGAACGCGGCTAATGATGCGAGATTTAGGTTCTGTCTCCAAGCGTCCTTCCCGCTTAGTCTTCCCCGGTTTTTCTGAAGAATTTGCGGGGTTGCAGAAAGGATCTGTTGAGCTACGGCCATCTCTGTCTAACCGAACATGTGTCGGCTTCTCATAACAGCTTCGTGGATCTTTATCACTCGGTCCGTCCATCCGAGACCTGCATAGAGTTCGCTCTTCATCTTAAGCGGAATTATCGGCGTCTTCACACCCAACACGTACACATAGTCCGGTTCGAAGTCGAGAGGATCCCCCCAGTCCCAATCTCCAACTTTGATTTGGAGATTCCCGTGCACGACGAGCATGGAGCCTTCAATGTCGAAACGAGACGAAAAGCTCCTAATCCGTACCTTGTGGTAATTCCCGTCGATGCTGGCGTCTCTATCTAGCTCCTTCTCAACATTGCGAGGAGGCTCAACCTGATACTTGGCTAGCTTTCGCGCAACCTCGTCGCATCCATCCTTGGTACTGAGTATTGCGATGTAATTGGGTTGCACGTTGACTCCTGATATCACCTCGGCAACCTCGCCCGCGATGGCCCACTTGTTCGTGCAATCCTTGAGTGCTTCTCCAATTGTGACTGTCGCATCAAGCAATCGTTTGCTGAGGACTACGAGTTCTTCTGGCTTGGGGATTCTACTCTGGATCTGGGGTAGAAGTGTAGACTTCGGCTTATCTGACAGTCTTAGGGCTGGCATATGCCCTCTCTTTAAGGCCAATGAACTGCGCGGCTAGGTCAGTAGACTGTGGGTGGTTCCCTGCAGGAGATACTGTTTGATGCCCTCGGCGGCACGATAGGACTGTGGACCAGCAACATGTGTCCCGGAGGGAACAGTGTCCCCCGAGGTGTTCGTAATCTCACCAGCACCGAATATGTTGAAAGGTGTCTTCAACGTTGGCGACCAACATTGGTTCCATTTGTTCCACACCGACCAAGTTGGGTCCGTGCCAATTCGACACCCTCCCCTCAGGTGGTGGCCCCACCAGTCATTGTGCACGGCTCCTGGCAATACCGTGTTGCTTACAGTGACGTTTGAGGCACCCATCGCCGTGAAGATATCCTTGACCTTGTTCGCAAGGTAGGTTGCCCCAACATACATGTTCGGCGTCCAATCATAGGTCAATCTGGCCAGCGGGTCACCGTAGATATCCGTGTAGTGGGGGTCTAGGTCAACGTAATTGTCTGTGGTCGGGAGATCAGGGGCAAATGGCGTCGAGCTCAAGACCGTCTTGGTCTGCAAATACTTGTCTTTCTGGGAAGTTTTGAATGTGCCTCCCATACTTGCTGACGAGACTCCTCCCGCGAAGGTAATATTTCCAGGTCCCCCTCCGGGATACCCGCCCACGCCTATCTGGCTTCCTCCTATGAAGCCCAAATCCTTGTGGTTGAAATTGTCGTCCATCAGATCATAAATGTCCACACTGCCACCGCCAGCGTTCCCTGCAGGATACGCATTGCCACCGATGTTGGAGAGAGTTCCGGACACGTTTGTTCCCCTGTATGGCGAATAGCCGTTTGTCATACCTCTGCCCACGGTACCCGAGACTGCGGTGGGATCTGAATTCCATACGTAAGGTGCACCGACTCCGGAAAGGAGCATTAATCTGATCATGTTGTATCCCCACATACCGTTGAAGAAGACCGTTCCTGGCTGAATGTGCACGTTTCCTTGCGGATCGTAGTAGCGGGCGGCGGTCACAAGACCGCTGGTAGGATCGGTGTCCAGTCGAAAGATGAAACTGTTCACGACTAGGGTGAAGTTTCCATCCTTAATTGCCGCAGGTATGGTTCTGTATGCAGCGTTTGCTTTGGCACCTGTCTCGCAAGCAT
>VBAY01000098.1 GCA_005883085.1 Candidatus Bathyarchaeota archaeon | reverse complement strand
AACGCTTTCAGAGACTAGTCCCTCGTTTCAAGCATAGGTTGAGTCGGCCTGAGAAATATGGTCCGAGGCCCAATATCTGCGTATCGACAGACAAGCCAAAATGGGGGGATCGGCAGGGTTGGAAATGTCTCTGAAAAGTACGCCCGGAGGATGCGGTGACCTTGGAGAGCGTTTAACCAAAGAGAACTTGGTCCCGAATTTCGAGTGCCACTTTCCTAGGGACGTGGTTGATTCCTGCTCTTCTGAATCCCCACTTTCTCTCCAAGCCCCCTCCGGAACGACTCTGCGACTCGCCCTACACCTGACTGCGAAGTCAACTCTAGCTTGTCCCGCCCAGTGAGCAGTGAGATGCCTGTGAGACCGCTGGGATCATCAGGTTCGGTAACCACCACCTTGACGACCTCCACGTACGCGATGGAAAAATTGTCCTTATCGGCCGCGAGAATCCTGCGCGCACTGAAGCCGTCTAGCTCGGGCTTTGCTTGCGGTTTCCTTTCACGCCTTAGTCCCCTGACAAGGCCTCCTAGGCCTCCGAGAAATGAAGATGCGGCCATCGATCCCGAGCCCCACTTCACGCCGTGTGCGACAAGAACCCTCTTGCTCGTGAAATAGAGTGTCAAACGCTCCGAGCCGGCAGACAATCGCGCCTGGACTGGAAGTTCGCTCCATAGCTCTTCCGGCCGATCCTCTTCAGACATCGCCAGAACAATCAGAATTCGGAGAGGCGAATATATCGGTTTATGGTGAAAAGGTAAAGGAAAAAAAATCGAGCCAGCAAGTCATATAATACGCTCTTCCTGCTCAACCCGAGCACAAGCCCCGGTGGCTCAGCCTGGTAGATGCGAAACCAGCCGAAAGCGTTGCCTTGGTAGACTCCTCAAAAAGGCAAAGGTCGCGGGTTCAAAAGCCTAGCAAGGCGGAAAACCCCGCCCGGGGCTCCAGCCCCATGAACGACTAGGCAGCACTGGCACCGGGTTTCATCTGTGCGACTCTACCCCGCCAGGCAGGCAACTCGGCCATCTGACCTAGAACAGATTTCTCCGCCTGGTCTCTGTTCATCCACCGCGTATCCATCGCGGTCTTGACCATTTCCTCGAACTTCTTCTCGAACGGTAACAACTTTCCATTCATGTCAGTACAATGAATACAGTATGGATTGTTAGGGTTCTGGGCCCCATGGTCCTCGTTCGTGGCCATGGGCATCCCGCAGCTCTCACAGCGCAATGCCAGAGACATATATCCGACAAGAGAGAGAACCTTTACAATAACTAATAACCTAACTGGAGAAGACGTGAGCAAACGCGAGTAACAGACACTCTTCCCCAGCTCTGCTAAACCTATAATAATCCGGCACCCGTTCTATCGCGAGTTATCACTAGAGGCATGCTTCTATTGCGGGGGAAGGGCCCCAGAGCCCCGTTCCAAATTCTCACACAACTAATCCTATTCGGAAAAAAGAAACCCGCAGAGGAACCAGCCGCGATGGCCACGATAAAAATAGAGCCCTTCCCAATACCTGACACAATCCGGAAGACGGTAACAGATGCGGATATCGGAAGGGCACGTAACCGGCTTCGAGTCGCGAACCTAGAAAGAGACATCATAGGCGACGCCCTCACAAAGATCTACGAAGCAGAAGCAAAAGGCACTATCAACGAGACAGAAAAAAACCAGATGATACAGCCTTACAAGAGTGACCTCAAACGCGTAGACGCCGAGATCGACACTCACAAGCGGACAGTAGATCTCTACGAACTGGAAGCGGCCAAGGAGGACCTGTTCAAGAGATTTCAGGAAACCTTCCTAGACATACAGGTCCGGATCGAAAAGATCAAGCCATCCCTTAACCTACCAGGCTCAACCGAGACCAAACCCGCCGAGCCAAATCCCGCCCCTGCCAAGACCGAACCAACAGAACTGACAGAGCAGAACACTCCTCCAAAGGAGAAACCTCCAAGAGAAAAAGCGAGAAACAAGGCTGAAGAAAAGATTGAGACCATCAGAGAAGAAGTCCTCAAAGCCATGGAACGACTCGAACAGATAGAAACAGAAGGATAAACAGAGCAGGATGAGCTGGATAGAAAAAGCAAGGCTCAGCGCAGCGGCGCAAGCCGTCCGGGAACTGAGAGACAGAACCACTGTTGGGCTAGGCAGCGGCTCCACCGTCCTCAAAGCCCTAGACCTAGCCGCAGAGAGAATCAAGAAGGAGCATCTCAACATCAGCTGGGTCCCGACAAGCTACCAGATGGAAATTGCTGCAAGAAGACTTGGCCTGAAAATAACCACCCTATCCGAAGACATTGAACTTGACTTGGCCTTGGACGGCGCTGACCAGGTCCAGTGGAGATCACTCGACCTCGTGAAAGGCGGAGGCGCAGCCCTTCTGAGAGAGAAGATTGTGGACTCTTCAACCAAGAAGCTAGTCATCATCATCGACGAAAGGAAACTTGCTAAGACACTCGGCGGGGAACAGCCCATTCCCGTCGAGATCACACCGTTCGCCTATCACGCCACCCTCGCAAAGATCAGCAAGATATCGGAGAAAGCCGCGTTGCGGGAAGCACCAAGCGGCAAGGTGGGACCAGTGGTAACTGACAATGGCAACCTGATAATAGACGCATACTATCGGAACCTCCGACGGCCAGATATCATCAACGAAAAACTCGGAAAGATCCCTGGAGTAGTCGAAACCGGGCTCTTCCTAGAAATGTGCGACGTTGCGTACGTAGGCAGGAAGGATGGTAGGGTGGATATTCTGCGACGAAGCTAAAGATCTCCATCAATTCCGGTTTGTAAACCCAGTCATCCTTCTCCAGTATACTGCTCTTCTTTCGTGTCTTCTTCATCTTTCCCTGCGTTATAGTCAGTCTCCTCTTCTTCTTCTTCGTCCTCGCCGTACTCCCCGGGAATCCCGGCCTCTCGAACTCCAAACCGGGTCCATTCCTTCCCGCAGTCTCGGCACCGGTACGCAAATCTATAAGTGATGAACCCCTCCGGATGGTCGACGACTCTTTCTCCAGTTTCGATGGTTATTCCCATTTTGAAAAAGGCGTCTTTCTCCTTGAGTGCCTCAGCTGTGTCAATTTCCGCTTTCGACAATAGCTCGGCAACAAGGAACTTGTGGCAAAAGGGGCATTCCTCCAAAACCAAAGAGCGATCCTGAACCCACGCTCCGACCGGACAAATTAGTCTTCCCCTCGAAGAGCAACATTACCGGTCAGTCCGGTTTGAGTATGGGCTAGCGAACTCGTCGCAGCAGGCTTTCGTATTCCCCGGGAATACACGGCTAGTTCCTGCAATATGTAGACCGGAAGACTTATTGTTTGATTTCGAGCGGTCCAATCGGAAGAACGTGAACAATTCATGAAAAAAACAAACGTTTTAGTTTCAACAATCCTGATTCTAGGAGCCTTCCTACTTCTCCCATCGTTATCTCCGTCTGCGCACGCTGCAGCCGGTACCGTCTGTCTCGTAGACTCCAGCGCCACTGGTTGTCCGGGAATCCCTGCATCTCTCATAGAGAACGTTGGAGCTCAGCTGAGAGTCTCAGTGTTCCTTCAGGGAACAGACCATATCAATGGATTCGAGATCACAACTCTTGCAGACCACACAATCCTCAGGCCCGCTGGAGTAGACCTCACCGGGTCCATTTTACCAAGTCCACAAACAATTGTCCTAGAGTGTCTCGGCGGGATCTTGGTGTCAGGCAATACATGCCAACCGACCGACACCCTTGACACAATTCACTTTGCTGCCGCAGGCTCTCTCGGCATGCTTTCAACCGCAACGACCGGGCTACTTTTCACTGCGATCTTTAACGTGACAACTGCAACCTCCGGGATACCCTTAGAGTTTCAGACAGGCTGCATCAACACCAGCGTCTCTCCAAACGTATGCGTAACGATCACCAACGGTAGTCTACTGGCCGTCCCTGAAACCATACAAACCGCTACCTTCGCCACCAGCACAGCACCAGACTTCTCAATGACTGCCAATCCCAGTAGAATTAACATCCAGGCAGGCTCCTCCGCAACCTCCACCCTCAGCATCGCGAGCGTCAACGGTTTCTCTGGCACCGTGACCTTGACCGCAACAGTATCTCCCTCGGGTCCAGGATTGTCACTCAGCCCAACTAGTGTAACCCTCGCTTCCGGTCAGACATTGAACGCCGTTCTAACAGTCTCAACTTCAACCTCGACGCCGCCTGACATCTATACCATTACGGTAAATGGAACAAGCGGGTCACTGGCTCAGTTTGCTAGAGTAACCGTGACAGTCAACGCCCCGCCACCACCAGACTTTACAATAACCGCCAATCCGGTCAGTCTAACGATTCAAGCAGGCTCATCTGGAACATCCTCTATTTCCTTGACGAGCATCAACGGATTCACCGGTACGGTAAGCCTCATCTCTGGCATAACACCCTCCGGACCAACGACAAGCCTGAGTGCCACAAGTATTACTCTCTCATCCGGGGAAACAGCGACGACCATTCTTACAGTTTCGACAACTTCCAGTACCGCCGCGGGATCCTATACCGCGCAAGTAACAGGAACAAGCACATCAACATCAACACAATACACTAGGGTTTCTGTCACGGTCACCGGTCCATCACAGCCTGACTTCACCATTTCAGCTAACCCATCAAGCCTCTCAATTCCCTCCGGCTCCTCCGCTACCTCAACAATAACCATCGCAGCCGTCAATGGCTTCTCCGGAGTAGTATCACTCAGCCTCGCTCCATCATCCGATCTAACCGCGACCATCAGCCCCACAAGCATAACCACCTCAGGAACAGCGACCCTCACTGTCACCAGCAACTCCCCTGGAAGCCATACAGTGCGAGTGACGGGCGCCAGTGAAGCTTTGTCACACAACGTGACGGTCTTTGTCAATGTACCATTTGTCGGCGAAGTCTGCGTGATTCCATCTGGGGTGACAACGTGTCCCTCAAGCGTTCTTAGCTTCTCCGGCACTACAGGCAGCCAGTTGAGAGTCTCCGTGTTCATCCAAGGCTCCGATGCGCTGAACGGCTTCGACGTAACATTACTTGCTGACCACACAATCTTTCAACCTGTAAACGCCGACCTGACAGGCACTATTCTGGCAGGTACCCCTTCTGTAGTGGTCAAGTGCATCGGCGGCATTCTAGTACAAGGACCAGCTTGCTCGGCTACTACTGACACTATCGACACGATCCACTTTGCAGCCGTAGGAGGCCTAGGCCTGCTAACCACCCCACCCACCACGGGTCTACTCTTTACCGCAGCCTACAACATCATAGCGACCACTTCTGGTACTGTCATCAACTTCCAGACTGGATGCATTGACACCAGCGTCAGCGGAGGCATATGCGTCACAATAGCCAATGGAACCGGCA
>VBAY01000097.1 GCA_005883085.1 Candidatus Bathyarchaeota archaeon | reverse complement strand
GGGTTACTCTACTTGAAAAATCGGAATTTTCTCCATCGGGACGCAATGAAGCGTCATCGACAGAAGCCGGTGCTTGACTTGCGTAGCCCGTCCGAGGCGGTGAAGGACCGGGGGCTACTAAGGGTCAGCCTCGTATCTCTAGTCCTAGCTGTCAGTTTTCTCGTGGTTCATACTTTTCTCGGGGTCTCAGCTGCTCTTGCAACCCTTCTTCCCGCTTTCCTGATACTTGTTTATGAGTCGTCCAGGTCGAACGAGGTCCAGCATGTTCTCGCTAGGATAGACTGGCAGATATTCTTCTTTTTTGGTGGGCTATTCATACTCGTCGCCGCCCTCGGAAAGACGGGAGTTCTCTCAATGCTCGGAAACGAGATGATCCAACTCTCAGGAGGAAACCTGGCGCTTTCCGTAACCCTCGTTCTGTGGATTACCGCGCTAGTATCACAGGTCGTGGACAATGTTCCCTTGGCTACGGTCTTCATACCTGTAATCGCAGCTATGGCTAACACGCTCAGTGTGCCCATCGCGCCACTAGCATGGGCGCTTGCTATCGGAACCGGAATGGGAGGAATGGCAACCCCCATCGGGACCGCTTCCAACCTGGTCGCCCTAAACATTCTAAACAAGCCTAGACAACGCTTGAGTTTCGTCCGATTCGCAAAGAGGTCCATACCGTTGACGATAATCGACTTGGCTATTGCAAATCTAATTCTACTGCTTCGTCTTTAAGCCGATCGTGACGAGTGCGGTGTCGGGATGAAAGAGATACAGCACTCTTTTCTAGCCCTTCCGGGATGAACTGTCAGAGTCGTTAGAGGTTACCATCTCTCTTTCCCACCAGAGAAATGAATGTTATGAACCAGGTGATTCGTCGGGTCAAGGGCTTCTTCCAGCTGGGCGAGAGGGACGCTTTCACCCGAATCGACGAGCTCGCAAGCCTCGGCGAGGAATCGTTGCACCTTCTAATCAAGATACTTACCAACTCACCCAACGGGCTGGCCGACATTGAAACATGCACTAACAGAATCAGTCTCCTGGAGAAACAGGGGGACACGATAGTGCAATCGCTCGAGGAGATGTTCGGGAAAGGTTCCATATCTGCGATTCTTATGAGAGAGTTCGAGAGACTGGCTGACTCTGTGGATAGTGTTCTGGACCGAGCTCACGCTCTTTCCCGGCAGATAAGAAGAGTGACCAAGAGGCCCCTTCGAGAGGCCAAGGAATTCGATGCTATCATCCGGAAAGACCAGGTTCGTCTGATAGAGATCGGACTTGTCCAGCTTCAAGGTCTTCGGAAGCTCTTCAGCATCGCAGGCTCGAACATGAAAGAATCACTTGAACTGGCTAAGCGGATTGAACGACTGGAAGAACAGGGAGACGATGTCAAGGACAATATGCTTGACGAGATCTACGGGTCCTGGGAAGTGCTTGACTACGCTTCCTTCCACAACTATATCGAGACCACGATCGAGGCAGATGATATTCTCGATCGTTGCGAGGACGCGTCGGACCTCGTCATCGTGATAATGAAAGGTCTCGGCGCTTAGGAAAACTAGGCTTGAACCTGTCTCTCGACACTCTCTCCATTGTCCTAGCCGGGCTCTTGGGAGCAGTCGTAAGTGGGAACAATCTCTCGGCGTGTTGCGGGACCATCATCGGCAGCGGAATGGTCAACCGACGGTCAGGAATCATCATCGCGGTTGCAGGCTACCTGCTTGGACTGTCGATCGAAGGTCCCAAACTCTTCAAAGTCAGGGAGGCCTTTCTCCCGACGGAGACCAGCACAGAGATATTCTTGATACTTCTCGCCACACTCCTCATATTCGTTGGGGGAGAACTCACAAAAGTCCCGCTCTCCCTCTCAAAGGCGTTAACGGGAACGATTCTAGGCGTCAGCTTTGCAATCGGAGCGTTACAAGAAACCAGTTATTTGGTTCTCATACTGATCTTCTGGGTGAGCGCGCCGATAGTCGCGACGGCTCTCGGCGTGCTCTTTGTTGCACTTGACGACAGGTATAGTCCCAGAAACCTCTGGGTGAAACTCTCACTCCTCAAGGCTGGGCTAGTAATGATGGCCTTCCTCTCTGCATACGTTACCGGTAGCAATGCCTTGGGACTTATCGCTGGAGTCCCCTCCAATCAGCCTCAGATTGCAACCGTTGTGGTAGGTATTGGGAGCGTTCTCGGAGCGTTTGTTCTTGGTCGAGGCGCCCTACGTAGACTGACAGAGGGGATCTATAGCCTCAGATATCCAAACGCGTTCTACTCCCAGCTACTTGGCGCAGGGACTGTCGAATTCGCTAACCAGCTCGGGGTCCCGTTGTCGACAACTGAGACCGTTTCTTCCGGAATTATCGGGTCTGGGTTAGCAAGCAAGATGCGCGTCATGAATTCTAGGAACGTATTCCTAATTATTGCAAGCTGGGTTATCTCACCAGCTCTAGGATTTGCTCTCGGATACGGGTTAACTTTGATTGTTGAATGACTGGCAATAGTTCTCGGAGGGCATTGGTACCACTCGACAAATATTGTCTAGCACCCTACCTGGCTTCCCGCGTTACGGAGGAACCTTCGATAAGTACGAGGTCTAGGATGTGTTCGTCTCTTGTTGTTGAGTGTCGAGATTGGGCTGGCAGTGCTGTTCGCCCTGGCTTTCGGAAATGGAGCGAACGATGTAGGTAAGAGTGTGACTGCTCTCATGATGGATCCGGATACTGCAGCCTTCAAGCCGACATACTCACCCCTTATCTGGGGAGGCTTGTTCAGTGGGCTGGGCAGTATCTTAGCAATCATAATCTCAGTCAGATTATTCTCTGCATTCACTCCCCAGAGCTTTTTCCAAACAACGCCAGGGGTCTCCTTCATACTAGCGGCTCTGGTAGGTGCAGCCTCATGGATACTTATCGCAACTCTTCTAAGGGTTCAGGTTTCGACGACGCACGCAATCGTCGGGGCAATCATAGTCCAGGCCATCTATCTGTTGGGTGCAGCTAGCCTAGAATGGACTTTCCTCATATGGAGGATCCTCCTCCCTCTGGCCGCGGGCCCATTCGTCGCCTTAATCGGCGTCTACATTATCAGCAGGGTACTTCGCAAACGAGACACAGGGGTCGATGAGGCCCCCTCCTCAAGACGTCTCGGAGCAGCCGACTGGATTTCTGCCGCTGGTGTCGCCTTCGCTAGGGGAGTGAACGATGCGCCTAAGATGGCTGCTCTTGGCGCTTTCGTATTACTGGGCACATCAGAAGACGGCGTCTTGCTGCCCTACGTTATCGTTGGCGTTGCGGTCGTAGCA
Source organism: Candidatus Bathyarchaeota archaeon (assembly GCA_005883085.1). Lineage (GTDB taxonomy): Archaea > Thermoproteota > Bathyarchaeia > 40CM-2-53-6 > 40CM-2-53-6 > 40CM-2-53-6. The sequence continues at coordinate 3,649 of VBAY01000097.1, read as the reverse complement.
GGCTCATTAGTCTGGGGGGATCGTGTGGCCAAGACTTTGATCGGGCACACTCCCCTCCAACGCGGGCATAGGCTGAAAGCGCATGGAGCTACCGCCGTGCTGGTTTCTGCTGGATCATACTTTGGCGATGCCTTTTCGACGACAAACGTCTCCGAGGGTGCGAACGCAGGGCATCACGGCCAGAAGGGGAGGCAGTTCTTGGCCCCGGCATTGCGGGGAATGGCGTTGGCCTGGATGGTAACGCTGCCCGCGGCAGGGCTATTGGCCATTGTCGCCTCAATCCTTGGAGCGAGATTCTGGGGCTAGTCGAGGCCGGATTACGCCACTATAGGTCGAGCGGAAAAGACGTCTTGGATTCAGAGTTCTAGACGTTCTCGAAAGGAATCCGAACGCGGGTCTAAAGCCGCAAGTTTTGTCGAGGAAATAATCAATATCAGTCTTTTATTTTCGGGGTCATTTGACGAGAAGAGTCTTGGACCTTCCTTCACATCTCTCGTTCGGATTGGCTATCGGGCTTGTCTTTTTTGGGAATAGCCCCGAGATTGTATTGTTGATCGGTCCAGGAACATTGATTCCTGACTTCGACAGGGAATACTGGTACGTCAGGAGAGAGGTCTATGCTGAAGAGCAATATCACCGTGCAAGATTCCACAATGTCTTCGTGATACTCGTCGGCTACTTGGTGAATCCGTTCTTCTCGTTGGGGATATTTCCGCACATGCTGCAGGACTCCTTCACAACCGCGAAGGACAGGGGTGTCGCAAGAATCGTATCATTAGACTCATACCCGCAGCATTTCGCTGCTGGATTCAGATTCAGAAGAGGACCTTGAAGTTGAGAACTCACCTGCTGGTTGCTTTACTGATTATTGGGATGATAGTGGTGCCTGCGCTTCCGCGTGCACATGCAGCATCTGGAACCTACTTCGACAGCATCGTCGTTGTGGCGATGGAGAACCAGCATTATGCTGATGTTATGGGTACAGGCACTGGAAGCTCCAATGCTCCGTTCATTGCAAGCATGTTGACCTTGGGGGCGACTATTCCCCTCTACCACGGCTATGGCGCAGCTGGCAGAAGGATCAGTGGGTGCTCAGCAGGTTGCTACACTGCCCAGATCTCGGGATCGGACCAGGGCATATCCGATAGCTACAATTGTTGCATCAACGCTCCGACCCTTATGGACAGCATGGCCTCAGCAGGAATTACCTGGCGAGCCTATTGCGAAAGCGGATGCCCAAGAGGCAACGACCACTTTCCGTTCACCGGATTCACAAGTACGCATTTAAGTCCGAATATTTTCACGGGAAGCGCGGTATCGACATCGGATTTTGTGAATGCTGCGAACGCGCAAACTCCCGCATACTTTCTGTGGTACACACCAACCGATTGTAACAACATGCACGACTCAAGCGCATCTTGCGGTACAACGAATCCGGTCGCTCATGGAGATGCTTATTTGAAGACATTCTTCGTGGGAACAGGCACGATTGCTTCTCCCGCTTCGGGGTCGCTATTCGCATCAACCACATTCAAACCGACTCAACGGACTTTGCTTATTCTTTGGTGGGATGAATACGACCCAGCTCCAGTTCTGTTCTATGAGCCTGGAGTTGTTAAGCAAGCCTATGTTTCATCAAGCGACCTGTACGACGAGTATTCGATTCTGCATCTGATCGAGAACAACTGGAGTCTGCCGACCTTGACAGCCAACGATGCCGCCGCGGCGTCGATGACTGAGATTTTCGGAGCATCAACTCCGCCCCCTCCTGGAGGCTCAGGCGGAGGTTGCTTGCTGTGCGGCTCTACCAGCACGTGGCTGTTCGCTATTGGTGGACTCTTGGGACTGATTGGCTCACTTGTTCTCCTCACTATTAGGGCTCGAGCGAATCTCGCGCGGACTAGGCGAAGAATGAATTCACTAGGTCGCTAGTCAATGCCCTTGTAGGTTCTTACTGGAACGAGAGAGGATGCATTAATTCCGTGTTCTAACCGGTGTTCTTTAGTGTGCTTTACCATTTTGCTAAGGAATGGCTCAACATACCGACAAGCTATTTCCCAGTCGAATGACTGAGCGAGACCGATCGTTCCCATTATGACGCGAGTGGAATTGTCGTGTTTCTCGTCAAGTTCGGGAAAAATGTCTTGGTCCACGCAAACATGTCCAGTCTAGGCCCTAGTTAGGGCGAGGGTCGCACAGCCCGTTTTTCTCTCAAAGCCAAGACTATGTTGAGGATACCGACGAGGGTCCCTGGTGGGGCATAGAATAGTGTGACAATTGATATTGCCATAGTGCGTTAGTATCTGGTGTTGGTGCCTACTAGGACAATGACTCCATTGACGATCCAGATCATTCGAGGAAGACAAATGGGAAGGACATGTCGGCGGGTCGTACTCCGAGTGCGGAGACGATTGTTGCCCAGGATCCCAGTCCTATCGTCTCTTCTCCGGTGTAGTAACCTGTGAGCAGTTTTCGTGCGCCGTCGAAGATGAGCCAGGCTCCGAGAATGAAGCTCAAGATCGCGATGGTGAAGGTCGCGAGGCTGGGTTTTTCCATAACCCTGTTCCTATTTGGTGTTTCTTATTAGACGGGAGGATTACTCGTTCTGTCTATGACTGATTCGGGTCCTGCGCTCTCCGATATGGAAGAGGGCGGGGATGGTATGGCAAAGTATGCTCGTATGGTACTAGAATTCATCAAGAAGGACGTGTTCGAGGACCGGAAACAGGTCTCCGTGGAAGAGGTCGTCACTCTGATTGCAGCGTTGACTGATATCTCTGTTAGTTTGCTGGCGAAATTCCGGAAGGACGAGGTGGACCTAGCGAAGGCGACAGAGGTTGGAAGGGACGTTTTCAAGTACATGGTCGGACGACTAGGCTTCGACATCGACAAGCTCGGCAAATCAAATATTTACGTGTAAGACCGATAGTTCTTGTTTGTTTGACCACTTTTCTTTGGGGTCACGAGACTCTAGTAGGATCCAGGGGCGCTAGAATTCACCAGTTTTCAACTGACAATTTTCTACTCCTCCGCGTTCGGCAGTAGCTCTGGCCCCATAGGCTTGCGCTTGCTCCTGTTCCGTCTCGTTTCCTCATATCGAGACTCCACCCAGCCAACCACCTTCTGCTCGGTCATCTGCTCTGCCTCCAGCTGCTTGTCCATGTTCTCCGCGACCACCTTGAGGAAGGTTTCCGGGTTCACCGGCTTGATGATGTACGCGTCCGCCTGCAAGTTGACAGAATCAACCGCGTTCTCCAGAGATGGATAGCCGGTGATCATGATCTTCCTTGCTCGTGGAAGAATTTCGTGAACCCTAGCCAGCAAATCCGTCCCGTCAACGTCCCGCAGCTTGATGTCAATAATCGCCAGGTTGTACGGCCGAGCCTTACACTTCTCAACCGCCTCCAGCGCAGTCTCCGCAGTGTCGACGCTGTAGCCCTCCGGCTCTAGAATGTCCTTGAAGCTCTTCAGGATTCCGCGATCATCATCAACAATCAGAATATTTCTTGTCATCCCAGATGCTCACCTCCTTAGGTCAAGCGGCAATTCAACCGTCAAAGTCGTCCCCTCACCTACTTTGGAAAAGACTTTGATCTCGCCCTTGTGCGATTCGATCAGACGCTTGGTCACGGCCAGCCCGAGTCCTACT
>VBAY01000096.1 GCA_005883085.1 Candidatus Bathyarchaeota archaeon | reverse complement strand
TCTCCGACTCCCCGATCCTTCTTCAACGTCTTCAGTATGGTATCCAACGCCGTATCCCAGTCCATCTCCCCACCAGCAGAAACCTGCTCGCCAACCTTGCTGTCTGCCGGCCGCGGCTCCTCCGAAGCCCTTGTTTGAGGAGGGCGAGGCGGAGATCCAAAGACATCCTTGTCCTGCGATACCCCTCCAAGATCTCCCTTCTCAACCGGCTTAGGCGGACTCCAAGGCTGAGGCACAGGCCCACCAAGAGACTGAGCCGGTCTCGGCTGAAGAGGCGGAACAGCGGGACGAGGCTGATCAGACCGGAAAGGCGGAGAAACCCCAACCGGACCAGGCTGCCCCGGTCGACCCGGAGGATAGCCGAGCGGACGAGGACCCTGCCCAGGCGGAAACGGTGGACGCTGTCCCCCAGGTCCGGGAGCAGGAACAGAACCGGGCCTAGGCGGGCCTCCTTGAGGAAGAGGTCGAGGCCCGACACCCTGACCCGGCGGAGGAGCCCACTTCTGAGGGGCAGCAAGCCCCGGCTTAGGAACAGGATCTGTCCACTGGCCTCCTCGCTGGTCGGGAGGAACCCATTTCGAGACTGGAAAAGGAGTCTGAGATGCCTGCGGAGGCTTCGGAACCTGACCAACAGGACCGCCGAAGCCTGGCGATTCAGGCCCGGGTTTCTGGTCAACAGGGCCCGGCCTAGGAAAAACCGTTCCTATATCCGGCCGCCGCTCGCCTGGTTGATCCGGTTCAGGCTTCCACTGGGATGGAAAACTCATCCGAGATGGCTCCGTGGGAATCCTGTTAATCGGAGCACCACCCTCCCCACGAGCAGGCGCTGACGGCGGAGGAACAGAAGGCAGAGGCCTAGCTGGTTGCTCGGGCCTGTACTGGTCCCTCAGCGTCGAGTTCAAGATCGAAGTAGAAGGCTGAGTAATCCGGTCGAGACTCTGAGACGTAGAAATCGAAGGAGCAGCAGTCTTGGAGGATGCAACCATCGAGGACGGAACAGCGCCCCGTGACCCACTCCCAGTAGAGGGTGTGCTTTTAGGCAACGGTGGAACCGCATAAGCTGTATGTCGGGAAACCTGACCTGGAGGAGGTCCGGTCGGCATGATCTTGCCTTGAGACGCGAGGCTTCCAGGCGTCTGCACCGGTCCACTCGACTTGAACAGTTTAGCCTTCTGTAGTTTTCCAGTCTCGTCTCCTCCTCGCCTCCTTTTCAAGAGAAGATACCCGAGACTGGAACCGCCTCCGAGCCCTGCTGTAAGAACTATGAACGGATAGACGGGTCCGAGAGTAGCGTCAACGTAGGAGTGGAAGTATACATCGTAGAAGTACTGGTTCACAAGCCAGAGGCTCAAGATCAGGTTCACCGCGAATGATGCGATCGTCGTTATGCCTAGTTTCCTCATCAATAATCATCCTCGACCTTCTTCTTCACCCTCGTTGGCCTCAAACCGGTCCTAACGGTGGAGACCAGTCTCATGAAGCCGTAGGCTGAGGCCGCCATCAATACACCGACCAGGAAGACTGGATTGAACGAGCCGAAGTACTGCTGCTCGTAGACATTGTAAAAGTACTCCACGATCAACCACGTACCGAAGAAGAGCACGATGGAGTACTCGAGCAGAGAGGTGAGAAGAGCGGTCTCGTAGACCCCAACTCCTGTAGACTCCTCGCTAGACCAGCCCAACAAATTTTCTATGTACCTCCTACTATTGCTCTTCCTGGGTTGGGCCTCCTCTCCCTCAACCCCCAATAATCCTCAACGCAACAGCACAACCAACAGGAACTCACATTAAGGGTGTTGTAACCTGCGAAACCAGAAACCAAGTACATTAGACCCTCCGAACCCGATTATCTTCGGAAACGTCTCAGCTCTAAATCAGACCCCTTTACCAAATTGCAGTTTAAATAATCTCGAAACAGATTCCAAGATCATACTAGTTGAGTGAGACCCTAGTGACTCAGGAAGCCGTCCGGAAATACGAGGTTGTAGAAGACCTACCGGGCGTCGGACCATCGACATCCGAGAAACTGAAAGAACTTGGCTTTCACACCATCGAGAGCCTAGCAACAGCCACAGTGAGAGAACTTGTACCCGCTGGAATAGGAGAGAAACAAGCAGCAAAGATCATCGCAGAAGCCAGAGACAGCATTTCACTTTCGTTCGTCAGGGCCGACGAACTCATGAAGATGAAAGCGAACGTGCGTCGCCTCACAACCGGAAGCAAAGCATTCGACGGACTAATCGGCGGCGGCCTCGAGACCCAGACCATCACAGAATTCTACGGCGAATACAGCGTTGGCAAGTCCATCCTCTGCCACCAGCTAGCGATCAATGTCCAACTACCAGTTGACAAAGGTGGCCTGGATGGAGGAGCCCTCTACCTAGACACAGAGCAAACATTCCGTCCAGAATGGATCGTGCGAATGGCAAAGACAGCAGGCTTAGAGCCTACCGATGTGGCGCAGAGGATCATCTACTCGGAAGCCTACAACTCCGACCACCAGATACTTCTCCTGGAGAAAGCAGACCAGATCATCAAAGACAACAATATCCGCCTGATCATCATCGACTCGCTAACATCCCACTTCAGAAGCGAATATATCGGGAGAGAGATGCTTGCGGAGAGACAACAACGCCTCAACAACCACATGCACCGACTAATCCGTCTCGCACGTGGATTCAACGCTGTCGCCATAGTCACCAACCAGGTCATGGCGAAGCCCGACCAGTTCTTCGCTAACTCCGTAGACGCTGTAGGCGGACACATTGTGGCCCACACAAGCCACACACGAGTTTTCCTCCGCCGAGCTGCCAACGGCCCAATACGCATAGCCCGACTTGTATCAAGCCCATACCTGCCTGAGGGTGAAAGAATCTTCAAAGTCACAGACGGAGGAATAGTCGATGTCTCAGAAGAAGACGAGGTCAAACGACGCCGATAAAGGAGGACCGAAAGTGATTCCACAACTTCCGGTGAACAAGTTTCTCGAAAACGTAGAAGCAAGAGCATGGACCGATGCAGAGAAAGAACTCGACATCATACGGCAGAAGTCGGACAACTCTCAGTGGTCAAGAGGATACGTCAAAGCGCTCGAAGGATTGATGCTATCATACCGGAACAACGATGACAAGTACATCTTTCTACCAAAAGTCCTAGCCAACCGGCCAGAGGATGCGATTAACAATTTCAAGAAAGAGTTCTCTGAATTCGCCGCAAATGAGCTGCACGGCGAATATGATCGAGGGTACTTCAAAGCTCTCGAAGACTACTTCACACTGCTCGCCAATATGAAAAACCAGCCAGCCCCCGCCGCGCCGCCTCCACCCGAGCAGGTGACTCTCGACCAATCGACACCTAGTACGGACCAGGATGAATAATCGTATTCAGCAGAATCGTTGTGAACAGGAACCAGATAATATAGCTACCAATTCCCAGCGTAATATGCTTATTTGGCCCCTTCAACTCTGTGGGTCCATAACGGAAAACGTACTTGACCAGTATAACCGAGATCGCATAGATTCCGATCCCCATACTAACCGCGGAGGCCGTTCCCTCCAAAACGCTCGGTCCACTGAGACCCAAGGCGTTGTACAACACTCCTGCCAAAACCGCAAACCCAAGACGTGTCCAGTACACCAGCGTAGGCGGCGAGACTGACCGGATTTTCTGAGGCTCAGAGGGTTCAAGAGCCAAACTAGACCCGGGACCCGCAACCAAGAACGATCAAGCACACCTCAATCGCGACGCAGATAATCTTTGCTAGACTCGTCACTGCATGAAGATTTTATAGATGGCGAGGAAAAGGCGCATCTTGCATTGTCGGTTCACGAGACCGAGCCGGACATTCTCGTTCGCGACATAATGTCGCGACCGCCGATCACGGCGAAGGAGAACGAGACCGTTGCAGGAGTGTCGAAGCTTATGGGCAAACATGACATCGGCTGCGTAATCATTGTAGACAAGTCCGGAAACCCGGCCGGAATAATCACAGAGAGAGATATTGTCCAGAGAGTCGCTGCAAGAAACGTTCTTCCGTCCGAACTGAAGGTTGGTCAGACGATGTCGAAGCCAGTAGCAACTATCACCCCAAGAGCTACGGTCACCGAAGCGGCAAAAATCATGAATCACAAGAAGATTCGACGACTCGCCGTAATGGACGAAGGAAAACTGGTAGGAATCGTAACTATGAAAGACATCTTGCAAGTAACGCCCGCGATAATCGACCTAGCCTCCGAAAAGAATCGGGCTGGACTGGAGAGCCCGCGGACCCGACCGACGCTTGGAGGATACTGCGACGAATGCGAGACATGGTCAGACAGCCTCGTCCAGAAAGATGGGATATTCCTCTGCACCGACTGTTCTAGGGATCTTGAAGCACCTGAAGAGGAGTAAAAGCGACGAGACGTCAGGCCTTCCCAGCCTACTAATTCGAGACGCCCACATCTGGACCAAGAACGACACAACCAGGGGCTCTATCCTCGTTGAACAAGGCAAGATTCGAAGAATAGCGCGGAATATCACAGAACGGGCTGACGGGGAGATTCTAGCCCAGCGGTTGCTAGTACTGCCGGGACTGATTGACGGTCATGTCCACTTACGTGATATGAAGCTGTCCTACAAAGAAGACTTCACAACCGGAACAGCGGCGGCTGCAGCGGGTGGATTCACCTCAGTCATAGACATGCCCAATTCTCTTCCACCTACCGACTCGGCCGAACGCCTCAGAGAGAGAGCAGAGAGAGCTTCCGGGAAAATTCTAGTGAATGTAGGATTCCACTCGGCCGCACTCAATGATTATGATGAAGTGAGGGCTATGAAATCTGCTGGGGCTTTCTCGATGAAACTCTACATGCCCAGCCCAATCGCCTCCTTGGACATCGACGATGACAAGGTAGTCATCCAGGTCTTGAACGCCGCGAAGCAAGCTTCCCTTCTCCTCACAGTGCATGCAGAGGACGCAACTAAATTCCCAATGACTGGAGAGATCAGGACATTTGCAGAAATGGTCAGACTGCGACGGGGAATTGCGGAAACGAGTGCTGTAAGACGAATCTTAAGATTGCAGAGACCGATTGGTTGTCGCGTTCATTTCTGCCACATTAGTCTTCCGTCCAGCTTGTCGGCAATTTCAAACCGATCTTCAGGCCATGTATCTTCGGAAGTCACGCCCCCTCACACTCTCCTCTCCCAGAATCAAGTGAAGAGGCTAGGCTGGAAGGCGTGGATGCTGCCACCGCTAAGATCCCACAAGGATACACGAAAATTGTTTCGAGCGATGAAGATGGGCATTCCAACGACCATGGCGACCGATCATGCGCCACATACTGTCAAAGAAAAGGCGCGAACGCCTCGAAAGAGCTCACCCGGGATACCAGGCCTCGAGACCGCTTTGCCTTTGATGCTGACCATGGTCAACAAGGGAAAGCTGTCCCTTGGACGATTAGTCTCTCTCCTCGCAACCAATCCCGCGAAGGTCTTCGATCTTCGTTCGAAAGGAAGACTTGAGAATGGAGCCGACGGAGACCTGGTTTTGGTCGATCTGAAAAAAAGAGGAAGGATCGATCCCGACAAATTCTTTTCGAAGGCTCACTACTCTCCCTTTGAGGGCTGGAAGACTCAAGGTGTTGTTCATACTACCATCGTGAATGGGTTGGTTGTCTACCGCGAGGGAGAGATCACAGGAGAGCCAGGCATCGGAAAAGTTCTGAAAAGCGGAAGGCACGTATGAGATTTCTTGTTGACGGAATGCTCGGTGGACTGGCAAGGTGGTTGCGAATACTAGGATACGAGGTAAGATACGATGCGAGCGCAAAGGACAACGACCTTCTAACAATCGCTGTTGAGAACAATATGGTCCTACTAACGAGAGACAGAGAATTGCACCAACGAGCCGTAGCAAAGAAGATAGTGTCCTCTCTCGTTGTGGGTGA
>VBAY01000286.1 GCA_005883085.1 Candidatus Bathyarchaeota archaeon | reverse complement strand
GAGTGGACCCGGCATCAACGAGATCGGCCTCTCAAGACATCATATTCGACAAGCCGTCCGCCAGAGTCTCGAACGGCTCGGCACCGGATGGATCGACCTCTACCAGTTCCATTCCTGGGACGCCCACGTCCCACTCGACGAATCGATCGAGGCAATGCAGGACCTGGTCGAAGAAGGACTCGTAAACTATCCCGGAGTATCGAACTTTACCGCGTGGCAAATGGCCACCGTTCAAGCGAGGGCGGAAGAGCGAGGCTTTTCCAGATACGAAACAGCTCAGATGAACTATAGCCTTCTGAACCGGGATGTAGAGCATGAGATTCTTCCATTTCTCAATTACTGCAAGATGAGTCTATTGGTCTGGAGCCCCCTCCACGGCGGCGTGCTGAGCGGGAAATACTCCAAAGATTCCAAGCCTCCTGGAACCCGAGCGGGCAACCGAGGACTCTTCTTCCCATTCTTCGACGAGAAGACAGGTTTCGATATAGTCGAGAGGGTCAAGCAGGTTGGCAAGGAACAGGATGCGACTCCAGCACAGGTAGCGCTTTCTTGGTTGTTGTCGAAAGGGCATATCGTCCTTGTAGGAGCGAAGACGATGGAACAGTTCGAAGAGAATTTAGGCGCACTGGACGTCAATCTCTCTAGCGACCAGATCGGAAAACTAGACGAGCTGACAAGACACCGCGCCCAATATCCGAACTGGATGATCGAAAGACAAAGTTCTGGGCGGACTTTTCCAGCATCAGAACCTCCATGGACTAGAAAGAACTAGTGGGAAAAGACGCGATCATGGATTCGCAGCAAGCTCTTGGTAAAGAGCGAGAAGTAGCCACTCTAGGTGGAGGATGTTTCTGGTGCACAGAAGCCATCTTCGACCAACTGAAAGGAGTCGAGAAGGTCGAATCAGGCTATTCCGGCGGCAAGGTTCCGAACCCATCCTACGAGGACGTCTGCAGTGGAACCACTGGACACGCGGAGTCGATCCAGATAACCTTCAATCCCAAACAAATCTCCTTCAAAGATATCCTACAAATCTTCTTCACCACTCATGATCCGACCACGCTTAACCGCCAAGGGGTAGATGTGGGAACCCAGTACAGATCGGCAATATTCTACCACAACCCCGAACAGGAAGCCATAGCAAAGGAGGTCATCAAGGAAACGAACTCTGCGAAGCTCTGGAAGAAGCCAATTGTAACAGAGGTCGTGCCCTTCAAGGCATTCTACAAGGCAGAAGATTATCATCAGGAATATTTCAAGAATAACGCGCGGCAGCCGTACTGTCAGGTCGTAATTGCCCCGAAGATCGTGAAGCTACGCGAACATTACCGAGAAAGATTGAAAACGGCATAGTCGCGAGCCCAGTCTTCATAGACCATCCTCCACCGATCGAGAGGTCGAACCGTCGCAAAGGCGGCACGTCTTTGGTACTTGGCCCGTCCCACGCCTGGTTACGAATCGCCAATATCTCCAATCCCTGTTTTTCAATAGCTGAACTGAAATGGTGGAAGTTGATCCAGGCACTACTCGACCGGCCAGAATGCCGTCAGTTGTGAAAGCGTTGCTGCTCACAATCTTTGTCTCAGCAATGTTATTTTCTAGTTGGACTCTTCTCAAACCCCTCCTCTCCGCTTCACTCCAAGGCTACGTCCAAGAAGGGATCAAACTCAGCGTTTCGAACTTTCAAATCGATATTGCAATAGCCGGGCTGACTGGACTGCTAACAACGCTCTTCTTCCAAGGCCGACGACACTCAAGAAAGAACAAGGCTAGTCGATTGAAAATGACCCCAATGACCTTCGGAAGTGCAGGACCTCTTCACCCCCTTATGATGACCCAGAGACCGGCTAGGGACGCGAAATTTGTAATTCGAAAGACACGCAACCCTGGAAGGATCTCGCGGAATCGGATGGGCGAGAGATTGGCGCCTAGCTATGTAGGCGGACTCGAAACAGAGACCTCAACTCAACCTTGATCCATTACTGCGCCGGATGCATCCCGTCATGGAACCACTTCGCAAGGCTAACCCGGTTCGTGTTTCCGTACTTCGCAACTTGGACGATTCCGCGCTCTGACAGTGCTGCGACCACTCTGTGCGTTTTCAATCGTGATAGACCCGCTTCCTTCGTGATGTACTTTTGCAAGTAGGTGCCTCCGTGCGCATCTAGAACATTGACAATGCTTCTTTCTTCAGGCTTGAGAGTTTTCAGGACCATGGCCGTGTTTTCTTTCCCGTTACCGTTGCCGGGCGCGTAGGAGTTTTTCATCTCAGGTAGTACCAGGAAATAGATGACTCCAACCATGCTGGCTAGTACTGTGCAGAGAAATAGAAGCGAAGAAAACAATACCAGAAATGGAAAGGTGGCTGGGAATCCTTTCGTGAGAAGTTGAGAGAGTACTTCCAAGGGTGATTCTGTGGGAGTTAGGATTAGGGCGAGGATGTATCCCGAGACTGCGAGTCCGGCTGCAGCCGATACGAGCATAATCAGGAGGATCTGTAGCTTCTCCATGTCTTCGCCTCACCCTTCTCCAGTCGCGCTCGTCCTTTCGGTTCTCCCTATTGCGGGGATGTTGTTGGTGCTGTCGGTAGTGGTTTCCATCTGAGGGCCAATATTCCGCCGA
>VBAY01000285.1 GCA_005883085.1 Candidatus Bathyarchaeota archaeon | reverse complement strand
TGTCGAGGTCCCTGTGCCTGGTATGTAGGCGTAGGTCACGCCGAGAGTGTTGACGGCTGCATCGTCAAGTTGCACAACGCCGACTATTTTCAATGTGATGTTGTATTCGGGGCCTCTGAAATATCCGACAGTATACTTGACTGTGTCGCCCGGCTTGTGGGTCTGGGCGAGTTGCGAGTCTGAGTTGATCAGGGATTCATTTGTGTGGAGAGTCTTTTGACCGCTTACTGTTGTGAAGTGTTGGTAAAGAAGAGAACCATCCTGTATGGCCTTGATGGTTGGGAACGACCCGTTGTAGCTGAATTGTCCTCCGACGCTTCCCGCTGGTTCGGCCGCGACTACTCCATTTACTTGCTTGACACTTTGAACGACGCTTTGAAAGGAGGAACGGGGAACTGAGATTCCAGGAGAGAATGGTCTCAGCTGTATGTCAACCGCTGTATTTGCCAACTCTGCATCGAGGGCTTGTTTTCCAATGGTGTCTGCGCCCACATTGATTCCACCGAAGAACGTGGCCGCGAGCATCATGCCAAGTATTAGGGACGCGTAGAGCTTCCAGGATCGTATGATTCTCTTGAAGGCGTATGATAGCATCGGGAAAGGGTCGCTTTTGCTCGCTAGAATGCCTATTCAGCTTTTCCAACGAGTTTCTGAGAGAAACCTAGAACGCTCAGGTAGCTTCCATTCCATTCTAATATACTACATCGCTACAGCGAGAAAGCTTGGCGGAGACGAGTCAACCTGCGATCTTCTCGGAATCCAGATCACGAGAGCAAATGCGGAGCTAGTGCGTCTAGCAATTGGCTCGATGGCCTCCTCGAAGATTCCCACGACTCTGTCGGATCTGCCTCACTTTGTTGGATCGGGAAAGGCCGTGGTTATGGGTGGACTGCAACCTGGCCAATCGACTAATGCTGTGGCTGCGCTTGCTGCTGAGATTACTCGAGCTGAGATTCTGGTTAATGGCACTGATGTGGACGGTGTCTACACTGAGGACCCGAAGAAGAACCCGAAAGCGAAGCTCATCCGATCCGTTCATGTAGACAAATTGTTGAGCTGGGCGATGGGCGGGGAGGTTTTCGCCGGCCGTTATGAATTGCTTGATCCTCTGGCGATCAAGATAATGCAGAGGGCGAGGATTCCGACACGTTTTGTGTCGCTCGGAGACCCGGGCAACATTATCGCAGCGCTTCAAGGGAAGGACATCGGGACCAAAGTGGTCTATTCCTAGGATAGGTGACAGGGTTGAGATTGGTTGATCTGTTTCAGTCGAAGGCTCAAGTCCGGTTGGTCGAGCATCTGCTTCAGAATAGACAGAAGGTGTTCAACCAGGCCGGCCTCGCCCGTGTCCTTGACGTGTCGCCCTCGACTGTTGCGAGGATAGCGGAACCGTTGGTAAAGTCTAGAATTCTGCTGTTTGAGAGGTATGAGAAGGGGATGAAGATTTTTGCCTTCAACCAGGAAGAGCCTGCGGCCCGTAGTCTGGTTGAGTTTTATGAGAAGATAAGCGGGCTCTGATCAGGAGTATCTTACTACGGAGTATGAGAACGTGCTGCCTCGAGAGGATAACAGGGTTATTGTGTAGGAGTTTCCTGTCGAGAACGTGAACGCGCTTCCGGTATTGGTGCAGCTGCATGCTGAAGATATCAGAAGCTGGGCCTGTCCTAGTGTCGTCGGGGTTATTGAGGGCGGGCCGGTCCAGGTGGCCTTTGCGTACTGGCTGGAGTTCGAGTTCTTCACATAATAACTTACCAAGGTGATCGGGGTGCTTCCAGTGTTTCTCAAGTATAGGGTCACGTTGTAGGTCGGATTGTTTGGTCCGAAACTGGAGAACTCGAGGCTTAGCGCTTCCCTCTGAAGGTTCGGTGGCTGGGTCAGGGCGGTGAATAATCCTGTGGCGTAGACGAATACCATGACTGAGGCGGCCACGACTATGACGACCATTAGGAGCGTAGCTAGGATGCTGTCGATTCCCTTCTTGTTACTAACTAGCTTTCGAAACATAGTCTCACTCCCACTCCTGGAGATAGGTCGGCAAGAATCATTGAGCGTGGGTATCATCAAATGCTTCTATCGTAACCTACCCCCGGCCAAGGGGGTAACAGGCAAGAGATCTCAGCGCCAGATGGGTGGACCGCTCCGAGGACGCCGGGATGTGGGACCGGTTCTGTCTGATGGACGGGTTTCGGGGTGGATTTCACGAAGGAAGAACCTCCGGGCCGTAACCTGTGAACGTGGATTCCTAGCGTTTTCACGAAGGGCGGCGCGCGGGAAAAAAGACCACCCCCGGGGGTCGAGAAAAGCATGCTTATTTT
>VBAY01000091.1 GCA_005883085.1 Candidatus Bathyarchaeota archaeon | reverse complement strand
GTCTAAGACTAGTGAAGATGGCTTTGCCAAAACTTCGGCACTTTGCGTGAATAGATTACTTCTTTCGCTCCGAGAAATTCTGAAAGTTGTTCGACGCTCTCTCGTATCTCTCTTGAGGTATCCTTGTCCTTGGGCGCGTTTGACTCAGCATATACTGCTTTGATGATCAGTTTCCCGTTTTTCTGGTCCATGAGGGGATCCAAACGCCCGATGAATTTGTCGCCGCGCAGTATAGCGAGGACGTAGTAACCGAACTTGCGTTTGCTTGGGGGAGTGTAGATCTCGATTGTGTAATCGAAATTGAACAGAAGCTTGGTTCTCGCCCTATCGCAGAACAGATTGTCGAAAGGGGAGAGTAGTGAGACCCTCGGCTGCCATTCCCCCGATTTTATCTCCTCCAGTCGTTCAACGTCATCTGAGTGAATGTACCGTTCGCCCTTCCCGACTGGTCCATCCTTGATATCGACTGGAATGATCTTTTCGTCCGCCACCAATTGTTTGATGGTTGCCTTCAGGTTTGGATAGCGGTTGCGGAAAAAGTGCCAGCTTATCTCGGATGAATTTGCGATTCCGAGGGCGCGGACTGATCTCTGGGCTGAAATGTACTCGACCTCTTCCGCCGACAATTCTTTCTTTGAAACCCACGACGGCAGGAAGTTTTCTGAGAGACCGTAGAGTTTCTGTTTGCCCTGGCGGCCAACTACCATTACTTCTCCCCTCAAGAAAAGATGGAATATCATCCGAGAGACATCTCCCCAGCTACTCCAGCCAAAACTACGCTTTGCCCTAGTCTTGTCTTCAAACTGGCGAGAGAGAAGAGGGCCTTTCTTTCTAAGCTCGCTCAAAATATGATCTCTTAGCTCCGTGTTCGCATTCAGAAATTTGTCGATTCTTTGTCGCCAAATAGATCCTGGACGTACGAGCACGTCAGGATGCCTTCGCATGAGAGAATGGTAGAGAGGATAGTCTTCCATCAAGACTATTGATGCTTGGTGGGCCCAGTATTCGAAGAGCTTCTTGTCGCGCCACAACAATTTGTCCAGGTCTGTTGTGTCGAAGTGTCCGAGTCTGCTCCAGAGAACGATGAGATGACTAGGAGCAACCGTGCTGATCGGATCAAGCTGAAGGCAACCTAGGTCTCGTGTCACTCTCAGAATGTCATCTGAGTCAGGTTTGTTGGGCCTTTTTCCAGCGAGATGCTGTTTGGCAACTGCGAGACGTCTAGCATTCTCTAGAGTCGTTGTAATTTTCTTAGACACGGAAGAGAACTTGTTTTGGCTGTTTCATAAGGGATTCGAACTTGACCCCTTGGCAAATGAAACCAAAACCAAACAAGACCCCTAGCAGATTGTGCACGCCCTGAAACGCATAGGCTTGACGATAGAAAGAGCTAAGGTGTCGCCGTCGAAGGGCTGTTGGTTGTTCATGACCGAAGGAGGTATCCCTAGACTAGTCCAGCATCCCCTGTCTCCCTTCAAGAAGAGGGCAATCTTCGCAATCGCGATTCTAGGCTTAGTGATGGCTATCGGAACGATTGGCATGATGATCTTGGAAGGCTGGGACCTGGTGACCTCGTTCTATTTCATGTCCCTTCTGGCAACGGCCGAAGGCCCGGCACAATCATCCATGACTGTTGGGGGCAAGATCTTCGCGTCTTTCATGGCCTTTCTCTCTATCGGCGCAGCAATATCTGCGATTACGTTTACCTTCGGACCTTTGTTTGGCTCTATATTCAAAGAGGGCTTCGCCTATGTCGAGAGAGAAGAGGACAAACTGAACACAAGACTAGAGCGCAAGGCCCATGCCCATTCATCTGCCGACTAGGAGGGGATAGGACTCGCCAAAGCTCATCAGTGACATCGGTCATATCATCCTTCAAGTCGGGGATATGGACAAGGCAGTCAATCTATACTGCGAAACGCTAGGATTCGAACTCAAAGAACACTCGCCTGAATGGAGCGTCATCTCCACCAAGCTGGGCGAGCTGACCCTCTACAAGACCCCGAAGATCACACCGCTAGTCCTTCGAGGCGCTGATGTAACTCCAATCAGCCTCCACGTCACCAGCTTCGAAGAAGCGGCTGATCAATTGGAGAAGAAAGGATACTCCGTCAAACGGAAAGGCCGGAACTTAGGAACACTTACTGACCCATGGGGAAACATGATCGAGCTCCACGATCATCGTAAAGTCTGACTTTTTTCGGTCCAAGATTCGCATATCAAGGACATGTTGTATGTGCGAATCACTTCTTCATGAAAGGCATGCCTTACATCATGGGTCCACGTCGTTTCATCTGTTTCATCATCTTCCGCATCGTAAAATACTGGTTAACTAGTTCCCGCACCTCGCGCTCTGGCCGTCCGGCTCCTCGCGCAATTCTCTTCGACCTGGAGCTATCTACCAATCGAGGCTCCGCAAGCTCTTTCTTAGTCATGGATTGAATGATCACTCTCCACGCTTTCATCTTCTCCTCCGCCACTCCCAATTGCTCCTCAGGAAGACTCACACCGCCCGGAATCATTTGGAGAACTTTTCTCAGTGGTCCCATCTTCCGAAGGTTCTCCATCTGATCATACATGTCTTTCAAAGTAAAACGACCTTCCATGAACTGTTTGACTTTGGCCTCGGGAACTTGCACCTCCGCCTCCTTCACCTTCTCCAGAAGCGCGTTGAGATCGCCCATTCCCAACAGCCGTCCCACAAAATCTGTCGGGACGAACTGCTCCAAATCCTCAACTCGTTCTCCTGTTCCGATGAATTTTACCTTCGAACCAGTCCCCGCAACAGCCGAGAGCGCTCCTCCTCCTTTGGCGGACCCGTCCATCTTTGTCAGCAGAACCGACCCGACAGGTGTTGCCTCGTGGAACGCGCGGGCTTGAGTAATCGCCTGCTGTCCAATCGTCGCATCGATTGCCAAAACGATCTCGTCAGGCTTCACGGCAGAAGCAATTCTCTTCATCTCGTCCATCAGGTCCCGCTCGTTCCTGTGCCTTCCCGCTGTATCGATAATCACCAAGTCAGTCTTCTCCTTCCGATAGTGGTCGAGACCATGCTTGGCAATGTCTTCGGGCTTCTTGTTGCCGGGCTCGCCGTATACCGGAATGTCGACTGTGGCTGCTAACTGCTTCAGTTGGTCCAGTGCGCCAGGACGGTAAGTATCGGCGCCGACAATGCCCACTCTCAATCCTCTTTTCTGGAAAAACCGTGCCAGTTTCACCGAGCTAGTCGTCTTCCCGGTTCCTTGAATCCCGACCAGCATGAGTTTGCGGAACACGCCGGGTTGAACCTCGACCTTAGCGGGGTCTTGGCCGACAAACTTTGTCATTTCTTCGTATAGTACCTTGACAACATGCTCGCGTCTTGTGATTCCTGGAGGAAGGTTCGCCTTCAGCGAACGATCTTCGACTGCCTTGGATAATTGGAGAACAAGTTCGACGTTCACATCCGCCTGCAACAGCGTCCTCTGGAGGTCTTTCACAAGCTCCTTGATCGCCTTCTCGTCCACGTTCGGCATCCGCAACATTTTGCGGACTGCGTCCGTGAGAGATCGGCCAACTGTTTCCAAGACTACTCTCTCAACGTTCTCGCGCGCTTCTTAACCTTCTCCAGAACGGCAGCGATTATCAGCGGGAAGCAGACGGTTGCATCACCGTATACGTCGACGAACCTTCCTCCTTTCCGGATTTTCCTCCAGCTGATCGATTCAGCCAAAGGGGCGCCGCTCAATCCTCCCGGCTCGGGCCTATCTGCAGTTATCTGAACCGCTGCATCAACTCCCTCTCGCAGAACACTGGCCAAGAGGGTGTGGTGCTTGGGCAATCCTCCGCCTAGAATTAGAACCCCGAGCTTTTTCGAGGTCATCGCCATTTCCACCATATTAGTCACATCTGCCATCGGGTTCAACTGTAGCAATTCTGTCTGAGAGAAACTCCAGAGGCTAAGACCGAGGATCGAGTCCAGCAGGCCTGGCGAGAAGACCTTCACCTTGTTACGGGCAGCTTTGTAAAGAATCGAATCTCGATCTCTTAGGAGGAGGCCAATTTTTTGGAGAAGGTCGGAGACCGCGACTCCTCGTCTCTGGTCAACTGGAATCTTTCCAAGCAACCTTCTGACAGTCTTGTCTAGAATCTGGAATGATTCTTCTTTGACAAAGATGTCCGCGATTCGACTGTACCCTTTCTTGATCAGGAGACGATCGTCAACCTGAAACGTTCCCTGGTAATGGTGCAGGCCAAATGCCTCGATCACATCATGGGTCAGGTTCGCCCCAGAGGTCACGATCGCATCGAGAAACCCTCGATCGATCAAATCTCCAATGAGCAATCGAAATCCCGATGGGACCATTGGCCCTGCGAGTGTCAAGAAATTTGTGAAGTCTGGTCCTCGGAACATTTCTTCGACAACATCGGCGGCTGCCCCGATTCGGCCTCCGCCTAGGACCCCGGTTGCGCTCATCTCTCGGACGAGAGCGCTGGCCGTCATTCCCGGCCAAAGCCGTAGGTGTTTTACTCTTGAAGGACTTTTACTCGTAATGGATTGCTCAGCCCTTTCGGCGAACGACCATGTTCCGTCCCATGACGCTCCAGTACTCGACTTCGATTCCGGAAGTCATTTGTTTCTTCAAGTCCTCATCGTCCGGCATGGGTGTCTCGAATGTCTGATAATTTTCCATGTCCATCACCTGGAGAAGATTTCCGGAGATGGAAAGCACCTGTCCCGTTCGCTTGTCTATTAGCGGGACCTCGGCCTTGCCGTCAACAGGACTGATGAGGTTCTTCTTCTGGCCTGTGAACGCGCTTATCGCAACGATCCTTGCCTTTGCGGAGCCGTGCTTGCCGGGCTTGGATTTCTCGAACTCTACAATCCTGCATGGTTCACCATCAATGAGGACATACTGGCCAATCTTCAAACTGCCAACTTCGACCGGCTTGCTCATGAAGTTGCGTCTCGACAGCGAGCGGTCCTAGGACTGCATCTAAAAGGTTGATGACGATGTTAAGATTTCGCTCCCGATGTTGTCTGCTTGAGCTTTCCATGGATCTGCCGCTTACAATTTTTTAGGGAAGAAAGATATGAAGACCGCTATGAGCAAGGGTGAAACCAGGAGGATTCGTGTCGGCATCATCGGCGCCAACCCGGATCGCGGATGGGCGGTGCAGGCACACATTCCTGCTTTGAAGTCGCTCTCGGATGACTTCGAGATCACGGCGCTCTCCACCAGCCGACGCGAATCTGCCGACGCCGCCAGCAAGCTCTTTGATGTGCCTATCGCCTTCGACAATCACCAAGACCTCGTGAACAGCACTGTCGTCGACGTCGTTGCCGTCACTGTGAAAGTGCCCTATCACCTCGAACTGGCGACTGCAGCGCTCAGTGCGGGCAAGGCCGTGTACTGCGAATGGCCGCTCGGCAACGGCTTGAAAGAGGCGGAGACCTTGGCTGCACTGGCGAAGAAGAAGGGCGTCCTCGCCGTGGCGGGACTTCAGGCCCGTTCTGCTCCGTCGGTGGCTTACGTGCATGACATGATCAAGCAAGGTTACGTCGGTGAGGTGCTCTCCGCCACGTTGATCGGTTCTGGAATGGGCTGGGGACCAACGGT
>VBAY01000090.1 GCA_005883085.1 Candidatus Bathyarchaeota archaeon | reverse complement strand
CGAAAGTCCTTCACGATCGCGCAGACAGGCGAAAGCAAGCCCATGACCGCGGAGGATCAGGTGTGCGTCACCGGACTGCTCGAGAGCGGGGCCGCGCTCTCGATCCACTATCGGGGCGGCGTTTCGCGTGGCACCAACCTGCTTTGGGAGATCAACGGCACCGAGGGCGATCTGCAGCTCACCGCCGCCGGCGGCCAAGCCCAGATCTTCGAGATGACCGTACGCGGCGGCAAGGGTGCGCGGTCCTCGCTCGAGGTACTGCCCGTGACAGAGCAGTATCGGTGGTCGCCGCCGCAAGGTCCAGGCCCTTCCACAAACGTCGCCGAAGCTTACACGCGTTTCGCCCGCGACTATCGCGAGGGGACACATTTCTGCCCCACGTTCGACGACGCGGTCAAGCGCCATCGCATGCTGAACGCGATCGAAACGGCCGCGGCAACCGGTCAGCGTCAAACGCTCGGTTGATCCGGCGAGAAGCGTCCCCGAAGAGCGAAAGTTCACGGCTTGGGCTAGGGGTGTTATGTAACCGCAATCGACTTATTAGGGTATCAAAGACTAACGTCTGCCCTCGGGTTTCA
>VBAY01000089.1 GCA_005883085.1 Candidatus Bathyarchaeota archaeon | reverse complement strand
CTATCGACATCCTTGTATGCGCCTGGAGCTTCCTCGGCCAACACCTCCATGCTGGCAGCGCGAATAACGATGCCCTGGCTTTCCAGACTCTTCTTGAGGTCTCCTCCGAACCACTTCCGCTTTGCACCGGATCGGCTCATGAATCGACCTGCTCCATGGGCTGTTGTCCCGAAACTGAGTTCCATCGCCCTTGGAGTGCCGATTAGGACCCAGCTGCTCGTGCCCATGCTTCCTGGTATCAGGACAGGCTGCCCTACGTCTCTGTATTCGGCTGGAATATCGCGGTGGCCAGGTGGAAATGAGCGGGTAGCACCCTTCCGGTGAACAGTAACCTTCTTTGTTTCCCCGTCGATCAAATGGGATTCGACTTTTGCTACGTTGTGGGCGACGTCGTAGACGATCTTCATGTCGAGAGAATCGGCTGGGCGTTGGAATACCTTCGAGAACGCTTCTCTCGACCAGTGAGTTATCATTTGTCGGTTGACGAAGGCGAAGTTGCAGGCCGCTGACATTGCGGGTATGTAGTCCTCAGCCTCTGGGCTCTTGCTCGGGCATGCTGCGAGTTCCCGGTCGGGGAGCTTGATGTTGTACTTGTTGATCGCTCTCTCCATTACCTTCAGGTAGTCGCTGCAGGTCTGGTGGCCATATCCTCTGCTCCCGGTGTGAATCAGAACAAGAATCTGGCCTTCCTTATGGATGCCGAGGCGTTCTGCGACGCGCTTGTCGAAGATCTTGTCCGCTCGCTCGATCTCGATGAAGTGGTTTCCGCTGCCTAGGCTGCCAAGTTGCGGCGCTCCGCGTGACTTTGCACTGTTTGAGACCTTGGAGGGGTCGGCGGCTTCCATACATCCTTCTTCCTCAATCGTCTTCGGGTCTTCTGGCCAAGCGTATCCGTGGTCGACGGCCCAATCGAGTCCATCAGTAACTGCACGATCCAGTTCTGTGACGCTGAGTTTGACCTGGCCTCTGCTTCCAAGTCCAGAAGGTATGAAGTTGAAAATGGTGTCTACAAGTTTCGGGAGAACTGGACGGACTTCTTCCTCGGTAAGATTCGTCCGAATCAGTCTGACGCCGCAGTTTATGTCGTAACCCACTCCACCGGGGCTGATCAAGCCTTCGTCATAGTCGGTGGCTGCTACTCCACCTATTGGAAACCCGTATCCCTCATGGCCGTCCGGCATGGTGATTGCGTACTTGCAAATACCGTCAAGGTGTGCAACGTTTACGCACTGCTGGATTGTGCGATCGGTTCTCATCTTGGACAATAGGTCTTCGTCGGCGTAGATTCTCGCCGGGACTTTCATTCCCGACTGGAAGTCTTTTGGTACCTCCCAAACGTTTGGCTCAATCTGAGTTAGCGGAAATTGTGTGCTTGAGCGGTTGATGAGTCCGGACCCTTGCTGGCTCATTGTTTCTCTTCGCTTGCTTTGCTTCTTGAGTAGCTACCTATAAGCATGGCTCGCACGAAAGGAGAACGGACAGGGTGACATCGCGGAAAGTCATTTGCAGCTGAGATCCGACCAGTCGGTCTAGAGGTCGAGTAGAAATCTGACCGTCACTTTTATCGGGTGTTTTTCTATCTCCATCAAGTGGTATGTTATTCCTTTGACCTCAACTTTTCCGTTATGTTTGGCGCGGTCGAAAGGCTCTCCAGCCGCCCTGCCTTTGAGCCTAGTTTCGGCTTGAGTTTGAGTTATCGAGCTCACAGTAAATCTCCCGAGCGCAAGCTGCTTGACTTCAAACAGAAGCAATAGTTCCTCAAGATAATTGTAAAGGAGTTCCTTCTCGTCATGGCCATTGGTCTGGATTTCTACCTTGTTTTTTGTCTGCACACTCCTGACGTCAAGCATCGTGTCGAACAGAGCTAGACCCGCTTGAGAGAATGCTTCTTCGAGGGTTTCTCCCCAAGCCTCTACGAAGGCATCGGTAACGTGTTCGAGAAACCGGTATCCTCCAGATGCTCCCAACAACTTTCCGACTCAGTCGTTTCGCTGTTCTCTTAGAACTGCTTATTAGGTGACTTCCTTCTGCGTTTTCTCTGACCTGAAGGCGGGTTGACGCGCCGGGATAATGCAAGCATCCAGTTGGTTTCCTGCATCCCGTTGGCCGAGTGGATTAACCTGCTGATGTGGGTCTAAAGGCGCAGATCTTCCAGAAGTGTGAGAGCGTAGGCCTTGAGAGCCTGTGGCCCGTTAGGGCCGCGTGGGTTCGAATCCCACTCCCGGCGCCAAATAATACAGCTAAGCCGTTGTACTAGCAACGGCTGGTTGGGGACAAGAGGCGATATGAACAGTATACTTGTCCAATCGTACGTGGTCGTGACATCTAGGGCATTCTAAGGTCTTCATTTCGGTTCGAACGTTCCTGCCCTTCCAATTTCCTCCTCGCATTTGTTATTCTTACACCTCTATTTTGCCATTGTACTGGCTTGCTGGCTCTAACTTGAGCCTGCACTTTCCAGCCTACATGAACAGGTCGCTGGACCCGATATAAGGACTCTTTCACCGAGGGTCTGATCTACCAGTGATATTGAATCTCGCCGTCGAGACATTCAGGCCGAAGGGAATCGTGTCATCGATAGTATTCGGGAGATCGCTTCGCTACGAAAGCGCTGGATCCCTCGCGAAAGTCTTTGCTGGTTATCGTTCTGAGGAGTTCCCTGTAAGCTGTCTCCATCTTTGTCTTTGAGAGGTCTGTTTTTCTGATTCGTTTGAAGCTGGAGTTGGAAATAGGAGATACGTGCATAATCTCTCGAATAATCTTCTCTAGAGTCATAGTCAGTTCCTCTCTCAGAACTGAATGGTTGACAAGCCCGTAGTTCATCGCTTCAGTTGCGCTGAGAGGGGTCCCGGTTAAGTTCATCTCGACAAGTTTTCTTCCATTCATTAGGAATGGCCCGATTACTCCGGACATACAGCAGAGTGCTCCGACTCGTCCGCCTGAGAAAGCGAATGTTGATTCCGTCGATGCAATGACAATATCGGAGGCCAGCGCAATTTCCGCACCGGCACCGTAGGCCGGCCCGTCGACTAACGATATGACCGGCTTCTCGCATTTGAAGAGTTGGTCCCAGAACGGCTTGACGAGTCCGTAGACGAATTCTCTTGCCTCCGTTCTAGATTTGAACCCTCCAACTTCTCTCACGTCGAGCCCAGCAGAGAACGCCTTTCCAGCGCCGGTTATCTCGACAACTTGCGCGTCCATGCTTTCAGTGGCTAGAACCAATGCCCCTCTAAGGTCGCGAAACATTCCCTTGGAGAGGGCATTGAGGACTTGCGGACGGTTCATTTCAATACGAGCGATGTTATTCGTGACCACGTATTGGACGTTTTCGAGCTTCATGTCGACAACTCGCAAGATGTGACGACTACAACTGGAAAGTAATTTGGCTTTGTGTCGCTGGTTCGAGAACCTTTTTGAAGCGCTACGGGAAGAAGCCGATTGTCGGTGCGTACTACAACGATTAACCTGCCTTACAATTCGAACCAGAAACTCAAAACAGTCCTTGACCGTGTCAACAGTGACGAATATCTTCAGAGTCTCTGGGATTGCATAAACACTAATGCGGTCCGGAGGCTTGGACTTTCAGATCACGGGAGAGTCCATTTCGCCATAGTCTCGAACATTGGTTTGAAGATTCTTCGAAATCTGATCGAGGCAGGTGTGGAGCCTAGTATCGTCACCGATCATAAGCTCACAAATGATGATGCAGAAGTTGTTGTTTTTCTCGGGTCGGTGTTGCACGATTTGGGGATGGTCGCCCATCGGGAAAACCATCAAATCTTCAGCGTCTCTCTCGCGGCTCAGATAATACCGGGACTGTTGATGGGCATATACGGGGAAAAGGAGAGGGCTATCATAACCGCCGAAGCTCTTCACACAATTTACGCTCACGAATCTGAGATTCCCCAATTCACAATCGAGGCTGGGGTTGTGAGGGTCGCGGACGCTTTGGATATGAAAGAGGGCCGGGCCAGAATTCCGTTCACAGCAGGGAAAAAGGACATTCATGCTCTGTCGGCAATGTCTATCAGGGACGTGAAAATCCGGAAGAGCAAACAGAAACCGATCATCGTAGAGATAAGCATGTACAACGAGTCAGGAATTTTCCAGGTCGATCAATTACTAAAGAAGAAAATACTCGGAACGAAGATCGAGGGATTCATCGAAGTCGTGGCTCAGGTCGAAAACCAGCAGAGAAAAACCGTGCTCACAAGATACACGCTCGGCGCACCCGATACGTCGTCTCCTAAAGTCAGTATCGAGTAATCAGGACGTCCCACGGGAACTGTCGATCTGGGAAAATCTATTGTCCCGGAAGTCGTGTTCAGGCTGACTCTACTTTCGCTAGCTTCCCGTATCTTCCAACGTTAAGTTGGAGCTCGCCTCTAAACGAGTCAACATACCCGTTTTCGATTTGGACAGTGTCGTTGACCGCCACTTTTGTTATGTTTTCGTTCCACAAAGTGACCTTCACTGTTCCGGACTCGTCTTGAAGAGTCGCGCTGGCAACTTGTCCAGGTCCGAATTTTGTTTGGACGTCTCTCGGGGTCTCCATGTCAACAATTTTTCCCGCCACATCTACTCTCCTCATTCCAGGCTTGAGTTCCGCGATTTTCACTGCTGTTCCCCTGTTACGACTTCTCCGGTCGCGAAGTTGCCTCTTACCGATGTTATTCTAACTTTTACTTGGTCGCCTTGGTTCGTGCCGGGTACGAAGACGACAAAGTTGTTGATTCGGGCTATTCCATCCCCTCGCTTGCCGACGGAGTCGATCGTGACATCCACCTCTTGACCTTCCTCGACGGGTGCCGGTCCCCGGTTTCTGTCCTGTCCGCGGTCGTAACCCCGATCATACCCTCGGCCGCCACCGCCGCCGCCTCCACTACGGCCGTAGCTTCCCCCTCCGCCGCCTCTGCCATACCCTCCTCCTCCACCGCTTCCTCCGCCGCTTCTAGAGTAACCTCCCTTTCTACCGTAGCTTCTTCTCGGTCTCTCTTCTCCCATTCTTTCTTGCAGTCCTTTGTGTTTGTTAAGTGGCTTGAACCGCACTGGTCAATATGAAAAGATTGCTACAAGCGAGAACTTGCTTGAAACCATTCTCATCGTGACCGGTCGGCCCAAAGACGCCTTCTAAAACAGTTTTTCAGGCGGTTATGATATAAGACTTGACCTAGGCGACGATTTCGACTTTGAATTCCGCGCTTGGTTCTCTTCCCGGGCTGGAATTCGATGGCAAACGTTCAAGGTCCAAAGTATCTGCTTTGAGCGTTCTAAGAATAGTCTCCTCGTTCTCCTTCAGAAGGTGGAGGTGTTCGGCCTCGGTGCTGACTACGATCCGCTTGACTTTCTCGCCTAGCGACAGACCCTTCGAGGATTTCTCGCGTCGAGCATGAGCGATCAGGTCTAGAAGGAGCTTGCCGTTACGAATCGAAGTATCGTCGAGCGCTTTTTCATGCTCTGGCCAGTTTTCCAAGTGGACGCTCTTAGTGGCTCCTGATGGGAATTGATGGTAGACTGCTTCTGCGATGTGGGGGCATATAGGTGCGAGGAGTTTGCAAACTGTCATTAGGGCTTCCCGCAGGCAATATTGGGTTGCCTTGAGGTCAGATAGCTCCCTTCCGGGTTGGAGCCTATGCTTGACTGCTTCCAAGTAGTCATCGGCGAGTGCATGCCAGGTGAAGTTCCTTATCGCTTCCAAGGCTGTGTTGAACTGGAACGCCTCAAACGCCTCTGATACTTCCTGTGTCAACTTCTGAAGGGAAGCTAGAAGCCAGCTATCAATGAGGGAGAGGTTACTGGGTTTTTTTGGAGGTAGGGGATCGGTGGCGTTGGTAAGAACGAATCTGGCTACGTTCCAGAGCTTGGTCAGGAACTTCTTCCCATGTTCAAGTTCGTTCCAACGGAAGGGTATGTCGTATCCAGTCGATCCGCCAGCCGCGGCCCATTGGCGAAGCGCGTCGGCACCGACTTTCTGGATCGCCTCGTCAGCTATCACGTAATTTCCGTAGGATTTGTGCATCATACGGCCGTCGGTCCCTTTCACCATTCCGTTTATGAGGAGGGTCTTGTATGGCGCAGTGCCGAATAACGCGAGGCTTCTAGCTAGTAGATAGTAGTCCCATGTTCGGACTATGTCCATGCCGTTTGGTTGAAGGTCTGCTGGAAACAGTCGGTTGAATAGGTCTGATTTGTTAGGCCATCCGGCATGAACCGCGGCGCTTATGGACGAGTCCATCCATGTGTCAAGCACATCCGTTTCGCCTCGAAGCTCACGGTTGCCACATTTGGGGCATTTTTCCTCTGGTGGCTTGTCCTTGCGAGGGTCCACCGGCAGGCTCTTTTCATCAGGGATGATTGTCGACTCGCACTTTGTGCAGTACCAAACAGGTATAGGAGTGGCAAAGATTCTCTGTCTGGAGATTACCCAGTCCCAGTCGAGAGACTCGGCCCAATCGATGAGTCGTTGTTTAGAGAAGGGGGGGATCCAATCTAGCTTCTCCGCCCATTCTATGACCTTTTGAGTCAGGTCCCGGGTTTTCATGAACCATTGAGGTCTTGCGATAATCTCGACAGGGGTTTGACATCGCCAACATGTGCCGATGTTCTGTGTTATCGGTTCCGTCTTGCTGAGTAACCCCTTCGCCTGAAGTTCAGAAACTATTTTCTTTCTAGCTTCCTCGGCTTTGAGGCCTTTAAACCGTGGATCGTCAACTGACAGTCTGCCGTTTTCTGCTAACGCCTTGATGACTGGGAGATGGTATTTCTTCTGCCATCTTACGTCAGTCTTGTCCCCAAACGTGCAAATCATCACCGCTCCTGAACCGTAATGAGGATCCACTTCGTCGTCAGAAATTACACGCGCCTCCTGGCCGAAGATAGGCACAGTAACGGTCTTTCCTACTACCGCCTTGTACTTGTCATCCTTTGGATGTACAGCTATACCGACGCATGCAGCTAGAAGCTCGGGTCGCGTGGATGCGATCTCGATGTTCTCCTCAGCGTCTCCGAACCTCATGTAGTGTAGCGTCCCTTTGCGTTCTTGGTATACTACTTCTGCTTCTGCTATCGCCGTCTCGTCACGGGGACACCAATTGACGGGGTGCTCGCCGCGGTATAGGTGCCCTGATTTGAGAAGTTCAAGGAAGGAGAGTTGAGTAAGCTTGTAGTAAGAAGGGTCCATTGTCTTGTATTCGAGCGCCCAGTCGGAGGATATTCCTAGCAGATTCATCGACTGTTTCATCTTGGTGATGTATTCAGCAGTAAGCTTGCGGCACATCTCGACGAACTGGTCCGGGGGTAGATCGTTTTTGCGGATCTTGAACGTTTGTTCTACTCTGACCTCTGTCGGTAGCCCGTGGCAGTCCCAGCCCTGTGGAAAGTGAACGTTGAACCCCTTCATCCGTTTGTAACGTGCTACGAAATCGATGTAACACCAGTTCAGAGCGTTCCCGACATGAAAATCACCGCTAGGATACGGGGGCGGTGTGTCTATACTGAACGTTTTACGCGACTTGTCATGAGGGTCGAACCGGTAAATGTCGTGTTCTCGCCAATACTCCCGCCACTTTGGTTCTTGGGTCGCTGGATCAAAGTTCTTGCCTAGGACGTAATCGTGGCTGGACGCCGATCCAGCATGAGAAGAATTCTTTGGCTCGCTAGTAGGTGAACTGCTCAAATTCGGTTCTGTCGGACTTGGCGGTGATGCAAGCTCCTACGCCTCGACAGGCAAACCTTCGGGTTCAGGTGTCTTATAAGTCGTTGGACTTACGCGAGGAGTAATTCTTCGCACTACCCATCCTATCACAACCAGTATTGACAAAGTTCCGACTATTAGTGATGTCAGAACGAAAACGAAAGGGAGAAGCGAAAAGAGCCCACCGAAAATGGAGCTGCCCACAAGCGATATTTCAAAGTAAACATCAAAGAACCAGTGAAGGAGAATCGCTGCGTACGCTCCATAGGCTACAAACGCGATGGCAATGACAAAGCCCGAGATGGCCGCTGTAACAACTTTCCCTGCCCCCCAGTTCGTCCCGCCTCCCGATTCAACATGAGCAAGACCAAACAGTACCGACGAGACTACAATGAAGATCCACTCGAGCCAGTGGACCCCACTCCACCCGTTCATGGTAAAGGTTGGATATCCCGTTTTACGTTTTGCGCGTTCGGGTGATAGCAAAGATAGACCGGTGATTGAGAGAAACCTCGATATGGAAGGACCTTGACCGGTGATGAGTCTCCTCCAGAGGATTCTGATGGGGATTACAAGACCCAGGGGAGTAATTATTCGGTAGGCAAGCTCTTCGCCGACTGGGGCGTATGCGAGCCCGGCAAAGAGTTGTGCCTGGGTCGGACAGGGGTTGAGGTGAGGATCGCACAGTGATCCTGGTGGAACGCCCACTAGCTCTAGAACGAGGGTTACGACCAAAACGACAACATAGAGTCCGCAGGAGATTAATGGCATTGCAACTAACCAATTTGACGAGCTTGTAATTCGTCCAGCTCTCGATAACTTTT
>VBAY01000088.1 GCA_005883085.1 Candidatus Bathyarchaeota archaeon | reverse complement strand
TCTCTTAGATCAATGGACTATTGATCTGGCGCGGTCGGTTCACCACTCTTAAATCGGGTAGTGATTGATGAGACACGAAAGATGGATCGACTGTGAGCCGAGAAGGTTCTAGAGAAAAAGCGCGGGCCTTAAGCTGCGGGGAAGGGGGGGCTCTGTAGTTGCGCAAGGTCGCGGAGGGAGTCTACAGGGTGCCGGCAAGAGCGGCTAACGCGTACCTTGTTGAGGCTCCAAGAGGTCTTGTGCTGGTAGACAGCGGGTTGCCGGGTAGTGAGAAGGGAATTCTCAAGGCTATCGCCAAGCTCGGAAAGAAACCTTCGGACTTGAAGCTTGTATTGTTGACGCATCGGCACCTGGATCATATTGGGAGCGCTGCGGCGCTGAAGAAACGGACTGGGGCGAAGCTTGCTTCACATCCGTTCGAGAAGCCCTATGCGGCTGGGACGCTGGTGATACAGGCTCCGAGCGCTTGGAGTCTCTATGGAAGAGTGGTGAGAAAGCTAACGACGCTTGAATATTGGACGCTGAAGTTGTTTCGGATCATCAAGTTTCAGTCTGCCCATGTGGACCTTGCGGCGGACGAAGAGTCAGTCTTGGAGGAGGTTGGCTTGGACGGGTCGGTGGTCTGGACGCCGGGGCACACCAAAGGCTCGGTTACGCTTTTTCTCAATCAGTCTAGTGTGGCTATTGTCGGGGATTTGTTGCGTGGTCGTAGGGGCCGGCTTGTGGAGCCTTTGCTGATGGAGAATATTGGTCAGACTGAAGCGAGTGTAAAACGAGTCTTGGATCTGGGTCCTGAGATTATCTGTCCGGGGCATGGTAAGCCGCTGCCGGCTTCCAGGGTCAAGATTGAGAAGAGGATGGCGAAGCCTGTGGTTGTTGCGAAGAAAAAGGAAGAGGAGGACTTGGAGGAGTTAGCGTCTGGCCTTTTCTAGTCTCTTCTCTACGTCGTCCCAGTTGACGACGTTCCACCAGGCGTCCACGTAGGCTGCGCGGTCGTTCTTGTATTGTAGGTAGTAGGCGTGTTCCCAGACATCGAGGACGAGTATTGGGACTATTCCCTGGACTGTTAGGTCGTTATGTTTCTCGGCTTGGAGCGTGATCAACTGTTGGGTCCATGGTTCGTATGCCAGGACAGACCAGCCGCTTCCTTCGACTTGCTTGGCGGCTGTGCTGAACTGTTCTTTGAACGAGTCCCATTTGCCGAAGTCGGTGTTGATCTGGTCGGCTATCTTTCCACCGGGCTTTCCTCCGCCGTTTGGTTTCATGTTGGGCCAGAAGGTGCTGTGCATGGTATGGCCAGAACCGTGAAAGGCGAGGTCTCGCTCAATTCCTTTGACATCGACACCTGCGAATCCTGTCTCTCGGGCCTTCTGGAGCTTGTCTAGGGCTGCGTTTGCGCCGTTTACGTAGGCGAGGTGGTGTTTGTCATGGTGGAGTCGCATGATTTCTTCGCTTATTGTCGGGACGAGTGCGTTGTACGCATAGGGAAGATCAGGTAGTTTGTACCGGTGATGTGGCATGCGGCACGGCTGTTATAGTGTTGATAAAAAACTATGCTACAAGCTGTGTGATGCTCAGTGGAAACCCACTCTCGCGTCGCGGGAGCTTTTGAGCAATCTGCCCGAATTTTTTCTGAGGAGTGTTTCTGTCCCGGCGTTGTTCGGGCTTGTTTCTTCGAGACGGGCGTATTATGGGCTTGTCTGTGCTTTTTCGATCTCCGTGTTTTCCCCTATGGTTAAGCGTGGAAAATCGTGCTGTGGAATTCGTGGGCTTGGAATCGGGATTAGGGCTTGAAATGGGCGAATTTTTTCGTCCAGCAGTTCGAGATAGCCGTGTAGGCAATGGTTGTACAGGTTCGCATGGCTTTTCGTGCCCGGAAAAAACGGGTATAGGGACGCTTACCATGCCATGTCTACCGGACATGTGGCTTCTTAACGGTCCTCGAATGATATGATATGACAAGTGTGGAAGGAACGGAATACCCCGGCCAGTTCGCCGAATTCCTAGATTTCCTATGCGAGAAGTACCATATGGATAGGAGCCGGTTGTTTATAGAGTACAGTTCTAGACCGCCTCCCCCGCTCAAAGGTACTAGGGCAGGCTACTACGAGGGACTGCTCTCGTATCGCGAAAAGAATGGTCATTCCGAGTTTCTGATCACGGTCTTCAAGGCCTCGCGCCAGCCTCTCCTAACCCTGGCACACGAGTTCGCTCATCTGGTTAAGAACCTAAAGTCAGGAAACTTTGACAAACACCTGCGTCCACCGAATAATGCAGCTGAAAAAGCGTTTGACAAGCAAGCCTTGAACGATCTGACTGAGTTCCAATCCACCGGATAAGGAATGTGGGCTTGCTTCGTGCCTTCATTTGAGAAAAAAATCGGGACCTAGCCCAAAAAAAGGGGGAGACTGCTAAGCCGCCGGAACCGCGATCTCGGCAGGAGTCTTAGGTTCGCGTCGAACCGAGAACGGAGAATACATAACTTGGCCCGTCGCCTGTAGAATCGTTGACTTTACGGTTCTGTGGATAGGAATGGCATCTCCATTCTTGTTTTCAACTGCGACGCCGCAAGGTAGACCTGACGGGGTTGAATCAGAGAGGGTAATCAGCTTGGCTGCAAGGATGTCTTGTTCGCATTTGAGAAACTGCATGTTCGACGGGTCACCAGCTATGCGTGTTCTTACCTCGTACTCCAAGCTCTTACCCTTCTTGAGGCCAAGGCGTGGAAACGGGAATGACCTCTCCGGTGAGACTATCGATTGTCTCAGCTCTGTAATGGTATCCTCTGAATAGCCAGCTATAGCAATGAACAATCCTGGCATTGAATGCATTGGAGCCGCTAGTTTGAGCATCATGTGGTCAACGTCCTCTTCTGCTACCAGCCGGATCTTTGTTGTCACATCCGCCTCGAGTCCGACGGCCACATCTGGCCGGCACGCCATTTCCATTCGAACAGGTCTCAAGTCGGGAAAAGGCGGGAGCAGGTTAAGTCGTAGCGAGAATTCCGTCTCTCCATCGAGTGGGAGCCACCAGTAATCGTCGAAGTTAATCAGTTCCTCTAGGTTGTACCTTAGCACCCTTCTGTCGTTTTCCAGACTGTTGGATAATGGCTGTTTGATGTAGGCTACTGCTGTCTCAGCTGGAAATTCCGCGCGCACGTGATAGTCTCGAAGGCTCGTCGCGTTCTTTATTTTTCCATAGATACTGACGTTGTTAGGTATCAGCATCTCACTCTCAAGTTCCCCGAAGAACTTATTGTCGCAAGTGCTGAAGGAGACTTCCTTGATGAGATACTCTAAGACCGGACTCCCGTCAAGCGTATCCGGCTTCACGACAGATCAGCTTAGCAGGGGCAGATCTGGTGGTAGCAACACGCTGCGACGCACTGACACAGGTCTGCACCGCCGGATGTACATTGTACGACGCACGCGCTTCTTGGGTTGCAACATGCCGCATACTCTTGTATGCTTGTTGGTCCAAACATGGTTCCTATATTCCACCTCGTTGAGGACTTTTTCGATGCTTATTTAAGTCTTAAAACGCACAACAACAAACAGGCACAAGTCTAGTAAAATTGTCATACAAGACCCTCAGCCCCGACAACTTTCCACCAATTCAGATAGAACACGTTTCAAAATCGTTCGTGCGAAGACGCCAGGTAGGATGGTCCAGACACCCGGCCGAGAGCAGGGAAGTTCTGAAAGACGTAAGCCTCAGCGTAAACCGTGGAGAAATCGTCACAATACTGGGAAGAAACGGAAGCGGCAAGACTACGCTAGCAAGAATCCTGTCAACGCTCATCATCCCCGACACCGGAAGGGCACGCGTCTGCGGATATGATGTGACACAGGAATCCAAGGAGGTTAGGAAGCGCATAGGAGTGTTGCTCAATTCCGGAGACACGGGATTCCAACCTCGCCTTTCAGCCTACGCAAATCTCGAGTACTATTCTGGGCTCTACGAGATTCCGATGAGACTTGCGCGCGAACGTATCAGGACTCTCTTGGCAGATTTCGATCTTGCAGACAGAGGTTCAGATCAGTATCAGAGTTACTCCACGGGAATGAGACGTCGTCTCGCAATCGCAAAATCGATCCTGCCTGATCCTACTGTTTTGTTGCTCGACGAACCTACGCTGGGAATAGACCCGTGGTCGACCGAACACATACATAACCTCCTGCTCGAACTCGCTAGACGTGGCAAGACGATACTCTGCATGACAAACAATCTGTCTGAGGCGAAATCTCTTAGCAGTCGTACTCTTGTCCTCGAAAAGGGTTTGTTATCTTCCTCTTCCTCTATCCACGAGGTTCTCGCCAGTTGAACCTACGAGTAGGACTCCAACGGTTTCGGCTCATACTCAGACGCGAGATAATGGTTAGACTTTCCTACAGGATGACCCTGGTCATCGCGATTGTCAGCGCCGCATCCGGATTGTTCTCCTATGCATTTCTCGGAAACGGGGCGGTAGTATCTGCCACTACTCAGACCTATGGAATGAGTCTCGGAGCCTTCCTAGTAACAGGCGTAGCCTTCAGTTCAATCATAACAAATGGATTATCTATGTTCGGCGACTATGCAAATCCTTCCCAGCTAGAGGAGGTCTTGGTTACTCCTACAGACCTCCGAATATTCGTTCTATGCTCGTCTTTTCTTACCATCCTGGTAAGCATCGGAACTGCCATCTTGCTCTTCTCAATGAGCGTCTTGTTGCTTGGTTTCATATTTTCGTATAATGTCCCGTTGCTGTTGGCAATGGTCTTTCTTGGTGTTACAAGTGCCATAGGCTTAGGCTTTGTCGGCTTGGGATTCCAACTTGTGTACAAGCAGAACTACTTCTTGTCCTGGCTCCTCTTCTCATTCACGAGCCTTGTTGGTAACATGATCGTCCCAGTACAGGTCTTGCCTGGTTTCCTACAAACAGTCTCGTATGTCACCCCACAGTACTATTTTTTCACAGGAATCCGAGTAGCATTAGGTAGCAATGTTGCTCCGGCCAATTTCATACTTGAGTCGTTCGCATTGTACTCGGCAGTATTGCTGTCTTTTGGACTGCTGATTTTTCAGCGCGGTCTCGCGTTCATCAAACGCAACGGAACGCATCGTTGGATCTAGGAAGGAGAATCGTCAAGGAAGCAAATGTTCGGACCTGCTCAGGGTATGGTTCAAGTTTTTCCTAGCATGAGGATCTTTGGGTCTGAAGGGAGCTTAGATTGAAAGGTTCGAATCGAATTCGAGAGTGGTTTCTGGAACCGTTTCTAGTGTCTTGCTTCCCTTATCTCTTGGAACACAAAATATGATCCCGTTGTTACGATTACCATGCGGACACCATAGAGTTGTAGAGTAGCTTCGGAACCAAGGAGAGCTAGGCAGAAAAACTGCCCAGTCTTTGGCGGAGGCTTTTTTATGAAACAAGACTGTATCCGCGGAGGAATTTGGTTCTCTCCACGCCGATAGGCGTCATAGTTATCGGAGTCTTCATCGGCACCTACATTCTCATTCTCTCAGACAAATTCCACAAGCCCTCCGCAGCCGTTCTCGGGGCAACCCTGATGGTGGGAACCGGCGTTCTCACCGAATCAGATCTAGCTTCGGCTATCAACTGGCAAGCGCTCGGAGTTTTGCTTGGAATGTTCATCATCGCTTCATCACTACGCGAAGCAGGATTCTTCGAATGGGTGGGATTACACCTCGCGAGATCTGTGGACGCCCATCCCGTCCGCATGTACGTCCTCTTGCCACTCATGACTGCGGGATTGGCTTCACTACTCGATATCGTGACAGTTGCGCTCTTCATTGTGCCACTCACTGTCGAGGTGTTTGAGGGACTGGAGATCGACCCGGTCCCATTCGTCATTGCCGAGGTTCTCGCCGCAAACGTAGGCGGACTAGCCACCATGGTGGGAGATCCAACAAACATCATTATCGGATCCTCGCTAGGACTGACCTTCAATCAGTTTCTCCAGAACACAGCGCCTATCGCTCTAGCTGCAATTGCTGTGAACGGCGGGTTACTCTACTTGAAAAATCGGAATTTTCTCCATCGGGACGCAATGAAGCGTCATCGACAGAAGCCGGTGCT
>VBAY01000087.1 GCA_005883085.1 Candidatus Bathyarchaeota archaeon | reverse complement strand
CCGCGTCCGTAACCGTAACAAGGTTGCTTCCCGAGTAACCGTATTTTACAATCTGGCCGCCGTATGTGACGTTTGCAAGATGATTGCCCGAATCGTACTTTAGGGTCGCTACCCTGCCCACGGTGTCGGTGATGCTTGCAAGGTTGCCGCCACTATAGCTGAAGCTAATCTGGTTCTGGCCCGTCCTGTCCACCAAGGCGGTAAGCGAGCCGCTAGCGTTGAAACTGTAGACTGTCCCATCTTTCATTGTCAAAGTGTACCCGCTCGCGGTCTTGGTTAGAACAAAGTCCTCCGTCAGATGGTTCTCCAGGGTCCACGTGTTCGACGTGACGTTGTAGCTGGTCCAAACTAACGGAAAAGTCTCTCCACTGAGAAAGTGGAGATAGGTGGAGCCTACCCAGGGCAGGTTGAGCTGCCACCCGCTGCCGAGGTTGGCGTAGGGGCTGGTCTCGTAGTTGAACGGACCACCTTGGACCAGCGTGAAGGGTTGAGAGTATACTCTGCTTATCGACAAGCTCAGGCCATTTCTGCCCTGAACCGAGATGTCAGTTTGACCGACCGTTAGTAGTCCGTTTCCAGGCGAGACATATTCTCCGTTCTGGGTGAAGTATTGCTCATAGGGCGATAATCCCAGCTTGCTCCAGGGTCGAAGGGGCAGTCCTGAAGCAACCGCAGAGGGAAGAGGAAGAGATCCCCAGTACACGGGGTACGGTGATGTAGTGTTCAGCGTCCATGTCAGAAGAACCTCCTTCGACGAGGTTCTCACAGCGCTCAACCATACGGCCTTGGTTATGCTGGAGCCTGAACCGAAGGGTTGAGAGGGTGTGGACCAGCTTGCTCCTTTGAAACGGGTGCTGTACAACATGTAGGTGGGGACGCCCGACGATAGGCTCATCCAGAACGCGTAGAGGTTTCCAAGAGCATCCGAGCTAAGGGACGGGTAGAGACACTGGTTAGTACAAGAGTACAGGCTTGGGCCTATGGTCCACTGGGCGCTTGTGATGTTGTAGTAGGCCCAGACCATCTGGTATGTTGTTGTAAACTGCTCGAAGACCATGTGGACAAGGCTGTCAGGGGTTGTGACAGCTGAGACAAGGTTCCACTTGTTCGCGTTCGCGGGCAGGTTTAGATTGAAAGTCTGAACGGAACTCCAGTTCGGACCGGTTGGTGAGAGAGGATTCCATATCTTCCAACGAACGCTCGTATCCGAATAGTGGCTTGACAGTGCCATCAGCTTGCCCTGTGGAAGCGGGACGAGTTGGAGAGCCTCATTCCTCGTTGAGCCGCTGTTCGAAGTGAGATAGTTCGTGCTAAGAGTGAACGTTGTCCCGTCGGTTGACTTGTATATCCAGATGTTGTATTTGGCACTGGCGTCTTGCCATATTCCCGCTGCCCAGAAAGTCCCGTCGGTTCCGACTGCAACGCAGTGGCAACCCAGTTGCTCAGGGTCCAAGTAACCTGGTCCACACTAGTCTTGTAGAGAATCTTGTTCTGGGCGCCGAAGGCACTGTAGAAGAAGAGGAAGTAATAGCCTCCATAGCTGACCAGCTTCCGCTGAGTAGAATAGGCAGTGGAATAGTTCACGCTAGAGGTAACAAGCTGACTCGGATCAACGAGCGCCTGCTTGGAGGGAAACACTGCCATGTGGCCCCGGCCTGAAAAGCCGCTGACGCTGAGTTGGCCTGTTTCCAGGCTCGCGCTTGGAGCGTCTGACCAGTCTGTAGTCAACCACTCAGTCCAGGCTGACGGGTCGGCTGAAGAGCCCACATCGATCCGCGAAACACCTGCCAGGGTCTGAACCCCGATAATACCTCCTAAATCCAAGGTTCCTGTTCCAGAGGTCTTCAACCACCGTTGGACGGTGAAGGTTGCCCAGACAACGTTGAAATCGCCCTGGCTCCAAGAAGGAGTCTTCGAGAAGCTTATCGAAAACTTGGGCTTAGACGCGAGAAAGTTCACCTGCAACAGAAGCTGCCCAACAACAACATTTCCAGACTGGACCTCGTACGAAACTCGGAACTGCGTGTCTGTTGCCTGCGTAACAGTTGACAAACCCGGGAAGAGAGGCGAAGCCGAGGCAGTTACGAAGAAGAAGCTGGCATTGCTGAGCGTCGCTCCGGATAACGAGTGTAGGCTGAAAATGAAGGGCAGCGAACGGTTGAACGAGTAAACACCGTAGGAGGTCTGATAGATGAACGCATCTCTTGTCGCCGTGAGATGTGGTGGAAAAGAGCTGTCTAGAGGCTGACTCACGGTGGGTACGGCCCGGTAATCGTACTGGACTGTGCCCGGTGCAAGAGGACTTCCGGGTCCCAGATTGGGAGATGAGTTAACGGACTTATTCGTCTTCGAGATCGACGCAGGCGTTCCTGTGTTAGGGAAGAACACGTTAACTAGAGCGGGGATCTGCGGTCCAATAGAACCTAGAACCGTAAGCAGGATCAGGGCAGATACGAGAGCTGTCTTTGCGATCTTTCTCGCTCGACGCCCTGGATAAGGAAGATCGACTGGACAATTCTGTATCTTCTCCGTTTTCCAATCAATGCGGCTAGGCTCCAAGACCAACAGGGTCGAAGACTATGATTATCGTAATAAGCCCCGGCGACTCCATTGTAACCAGATGAGAAAATAGTTACGAGGTATGCGCAGGGGACTGAGTGTTAGAGAGGTTACCTGCCATCGAGGAGGACCTTTGGGATTTTCTACTCTTTTTCATATATGAACTAGGGTTCTCTTTTATAAAACGCTGGACGTCTTTGCCAGTATATTATTTGCCTACGGTTGCCGCAGAGCTATCCCGACTCAGAAAGGAGAAAACTCCAGAAGTCCCCCTGCATTCAACTCTCCAAGAACTCGACAGGCGATTTTCCGAACTTACAGAACAGCTCGACCCGTGGTCAGAAGAAACTGCCAAGGTGGTGAGATCACTCGCGTCCCCGAGAAACAAAACCCTTGGTCCCCCTGACCTAGACCTGGTCAAGAAGGTTCTTGGGAAGTGGTCAATCCACATTATCGCGATTCTCAACACTCAAGAACGAGTTGGATTCGCGGAGCTCCGCAAGGGGCTCAAAGGAATTAGCTCGCGTGTCCTTTCGCAAAAACTGAAGGAGATGGAGGGCCAAGGTCTTCTCCGCAGAACGGTTCTGTTAGGTAGGCCGCCCCAGGTTCGGTACGAACTGAGAGAGAAGGGACGTATGCTCGCAAAGCTTGGGCGGCCCGTGATATTGTTCTTCATGAAGGAAAAATATGCTCAAGATCAACGATAGGAGATTCTCTTCGGGTCATCGCCGCCTCTGGTTGAGACTGGTTGTGGTCGCTCGTATGTACCGCTAAACTGGTGCTGAAATCTCGCCCCTAGTTACGCAAAAAGAAAAGTTACGAATTGTGCATGACTGGGACGGTATGGCGCCCAGGGCGGGATTCGAACCCGCAACGCGCTCGAGAATTGCTCGAGTGTCGCACGGGTGACAGCCGTGCATACTCTCGACCGGCTCCCGCAAGCCGTGGACCGGGCTATACTACCTCAACGCATTCCATATTCCAGGAATAGGGCGCGAGCCCGGCATACTTGTCCTGGGCAAAGCTAACCCGGAAAAGCTGGCAAGCTTAAACCTTCCCAAAGAAACGAAAGGACAATCGAGGCTTACTGCCAGATAAGTGATACAGTTCCAGCAAGGATAACTTGAAACAATAACCCTTCTCGCGGAAAGGTAACCGACAATGGCAAACCCTATGATCCCGAGCATAGGTCTCGGCTCCACACTCCTCGGGGTCATAGTCCTCTTCATAATCTATCTCCTAGTCATCGGCTTCGTGCTCTGGCTCGCCGGGGAGATCGTCGTCGGCAGAAGAGTCACGTTTGGAGAAGCTCTAGGCATCGCCGGTGTTGGAACCTTCCTAGTCGGGGCCTCGATAGCCCTTCTTGGCTTGATCGGTCTCCTGCTTGGCCTTGTGATCTTCCTCTTGCTCGTCAAACACTACTTCAAGACTGGCTGGTTGGGAGCCATCGGAGTAGGAATAATGGCGATCATCGTCTTAGTAGTTCTCACATTCATTCTAGGAGCCATATTGGTCGGCACGCTCTTCGGGTTTCCGAAGTTTTTCTAGATTACCCTCACATATCAGAGACATGTCTGGGACAAGTTGAAAAATGGAAAAGGCTTGTTCGGAGCCCCTTCTATGGATATTTGGGAAACTTACGCCCCGGCAGGCTGAGGGCTAGGCTTCCTCGCCGCTCTTATCTTCCTGCTCGGAAGAACAGCCACAGGTGTCGCACATGGCTACACCAACCCCAGCTCTTCACCGATTTAAACACTACACCGAACCCGTTTCAAGAACCTAGGCGCTTTTAGCTCTCAACCAAGTATCAAGAGTCTCTAGCGCTTCATCATAGGTCTTGACCAGGACGTCTTTGCCCTGCCGCGTGTTGAAGCTATGGTCACCGCCCTCTATCCAGTGAATCTCCGCTCGGTCCCCCAGTTTCGACACAACTCCCTCAAGGAGTTCCCTTTTAGCAAATTGGTCTTTTGTTCCGGACAGGAAGAGCATCGGCTTCTCAATCCGATAGAGATGCTCATCCCTCAGCATTTCCGGCTGACCCGGTCGATGCAATGGATAGCCCAGAAAGAATAGTCCTTCGACATCTACTCCGGATGCGACGACCTGGGAGGCAATACGGCCCCCCATCGATTTACCTCCTACGAAGATGCGCTCGGGTTGGTGCTTACTGGCCTTGACCTCATCGATAACTTTTCGATAGCTAGTCTCTAGGATCTCTCTCTTGTCCGGGATCTTTCGTCGAGCTTCCATGTACGGAAAGTTGAACTTCACCGTAAGGTATCCCTTCTCGGCGAGGCCTCTATGGAAATAGCTGATGAAAGGCGAGTACATTGGTCCACCCGCGCCATGCGCAATGATCAGGCAGGTCTTACTTTCACCCGGGTTGGGAAGCGAGGCATAAACGATTCCGAAATGACCGCCCTTGGGCGAAACAATCTTTGACTGCTCCATCTCAAGCCGGTTTCCTGTATCTCTCAAGTGTCTAACCGGCTCGTGTAAACTACAGGTCAGGGTTTCCCACAAAAATCGCGAGATAGCGCAAGGGCTCGAATCCCTCTCGAATGGAGCTGTGCACCGTTCCCGGCGGTATCACAATCATTGTTCCCGGCTTTACTCTGACTTCTTTCTCGCCTACACGTGCAGACCCTTTGCCTTCGATGTAGAAGATAGTCTCTTCGACATCATGAGTATGAGGAGTAACGATTCCGGTGAGCTCCACATATCTCATCGCGAGCTGATGACCCTGCTCTGCCTTGGACAGGTACCACCGTCTGAAGTCGCCCACCCTCTCCGGGACAATTTCGGAAAGATGTTTGACGATCGTCGAGGCTCCACCCGTTTTCTTCTACCATTTCTCATGGTTTAAAGATGGTTGCGGTCAAGGACATTTCTGCCCACCATCAGATTGGATGTGCACTATCAATAAGACAAACTATGTTAACCTAGGTTAGAGCAAACGACGCTGGACCAGACCGCTATTGTCCTTCGATTACTCTCACCTTCCTCGTGAATACCCTCGCCAGTTTCTTCCCGCCAACATAGATCTCACAGATTTGAACGGACTGAAGGAGTTATTTCAAAATCTGCAAAATCGCACGGTTCACTCAGCATCCGACCTTGAGAAATGGCTCAAAGACGAGTCCGAACTCGCATCGGCCTTGGCAGAAGAACAATCCATTCGATACGCGAGAATGACATGTCAAACCGATGACCCTGCCCGCGAGAAAGACTACCTACTCTTCATCGAAAACGTAGAACCCGCGGCGAAAATAGGATTCTCCCAGCTCGACCGCAAATATCTAGGCACCCCTGCCCAGAAGAACCTTCCCCAAGAGCAGTACTATGTTCTCAACAGAAAGAGGGAGAACAACGTCGCCCTCTTCCGGGAGGAAAATGTAGAACTCGAAAAAGAAGAGACAAAGCTCGCCCAATTATTTCAGAAAACCACAGGAGCGATGACAGTCCTCTACGAAGGCCAAGAGAGGACAATGCAACAAATGGGACGCTTCTTGGAAGAACCCGACCGTAGCGTTCGAGAGAAAACATGGCTCCTCGCCGAGTCCCGCAGACAGAAAGACAAAGACACCCTGAACCAGATCTATGACCAGCTGATTGCCCTACGCCAAAGAATCGCGGAAAACGCGGGCTTTGACAATTACAGAGACTTCATCTTCCGGAAGAAGGAGCGATTCGACTACACGCCGGAGGATTGCTTCCGCTACCACGAAGCCGTGGAAGAACATATCGTGCCGTTGATTCACGAACTCGACAAAGAAAGAAGCCAAGGATTGAGAGTTGAACCCCTGCGACCCTGGGACCTAGCCGTCGACCCTAAAGGTCGTCCCGCCCTTCGCCCGTTCAAAACTTCATCCGAGCTGGTACAGGGATGCGTCAAGGTGTTTGACAAGGTCAATCCCGAGTTCGCCACGAAACTCAGTAGGATGGCAAGCCTGAATCTCCTAGATCTTGAGAGCAGGAAGGGAAAGGCGCCAGGAGGATACAACATGGAACTGTCAGAGATCCGATTGCCGTTCGTATTCATGAACGCGGTCGGACGCGATGGCGACGTGTGGACATTATTACACGAATCAGGACACGCGTTTCACGTCTTCGCAATGCGAGACAAACGATTCCCCTACCAATACAGGAGCGAGAACGTCCCGTTAGAAATTGCTGAAGTGGCCTCCCAAGCAATGGAGATCATTGGAGGAGAGCATCTCGAAGGAACATTCTACAGCAAAGAAGACGCTGCCCGCTCCAAACGGGAACACCTGGCATCGATCGTCAAGCTACTGGCTTGGATCGCGACCATCGACGCCTTCCAACACTGGGTATACACCCACCCGAGTCATACTCGGGAAGATCGACAGGACCAATGGGTCCGGTTTAGGAAAAGGTTTGGCGGAGCAGAGAGCTGGGTTGGACACGAGGAATTCCTCCGATCCCAGTGGCAACGACAACTACACCTATTCGAAGTCCCCTTCTACTACATTGAGTACGGAATTGCTTTCATGGGCGCGCTTGGCCTCTGGACACGATACCGCAAAGATCCAAGAGCCGCCATCTCAGCCTACCAGCGGGCTCTCGCACTTGGCGGATCGAAACCATTGCCTGAATTATTCAAAGCCGCCGATTTGCCATTTGATTTTGGACCTAGAACAATCGAACCATACGCCAAAGAGCTGCATGACGTCCTGGTGCATCGCTGACGCGATCTTTTAGTGCAAAGGCACGTCGCAACGTTGTCTAATAACAACGACAACGCAGAAACCCTGTTAGGACGAGCAAAATCCTAGGAAACGGTTCTGTTAGAGATGATCGGATTAATTGTTCAGCCGTTGGTGATAACTCTTGACGATATTGACCTGAGCCTAATCTCAGCCCTGATCGGACTCGCAGTGACGATTCCCGTGACCTATCTGATAGTTGACCGAGTAGTAGCGAGGCATGACAGGAAGAAGCTCGAACCGGTTGAGAAGCTAGCAAAAGAGAGATTGAGATCCAAGCTCGGGGTCGGTTTCCTCACCACCTTCCTCATCACGTTGGTGATCGACATTACATCCGCCGTGGGAGAGAAGAAGACCCTGTCAAAAGACGTTCTTTCTCTTCACATCGAGAAGTTGAAGGGGGCACAATCTGACCTAGAAATGCTGTTAGGTGTCTACAACAATGTTCTAGAAGTTAAGACCACACATCTCACCAGTAGCATTATCCTGTTCATCGAACACCTTCAAGAGGATTTTGAGTACCTCTCACAAATCTATCCCAAACCACCCACGAGGGTCCACGCGTCTCACATAGAAGACA
>VBAY01000103.1 GCA_005883085.1 Candidatus Bathyarchaeota archaeon | reverse complement strand
CATGCTATTGAGGGAGGCTCCGGTCTGGAATGAGGCAAACTGGGCACTGCTTAGAATGTAGAAGCTGACTGGACTTCCTGAGCCTTCTTGAAATGCGCCACTGATCGAATCGCCGGGACTACGTGTGATTGTTAGATATTCATACTGTCCCGAGAGGATGTTGAATGTAGATTGCGTGGAACTGGTGTTGGTGTATGTGACGAAATTGAACAAGGCGAGTCCCACTAGGAAGAGCCCGCCGACCAAGAAGCGAACCCGAACAGGATCCACGATTCAACCTAGATAGCGTCCCCCAAAAATAAGGATAGTGAAAACTCGGTTATTCATGCCCACTTTACCTATTGCCAGGGATCGACGAATGTTGAATTATCAAGATACGATATGCTAGGAAAGTGGGAATTGGGCGAGACATTGACGTCAGAAATTCCAGAATATACGTCAAAGGAGCTCTCGGCTAAGACATGGCCTGACCTAGCGAGGCTTTTCGAGAAACCGGAAATTGGGGATGCGTGGTGGTGTTGGTGCACGCACCATCATGTGGAATCTTACTCTGCGCACGAGAACGCGCAACCTCGCACGAGGGCTGAGAGAGCGGTGAGAAACCGTAGGCAAAAGGAAAAGCTCGTCAGGAATGGACGAGCCCACGGGGTAATTGTCTACGCAAATCAGGAGCCAGTGGGATGGTGCCAGTATGGTCCCAGAGAGGAACTTCCACGGATTGACCATAGTAGCAACTATCGAAATCTCGCGCCTACAGACGAGAAGAAGAAACTCTGGAGGATAACCTGTTTTGTTGTTGACAAGAATTATCGCAAAGGCGGCGTCGCCAGCACTGCCCTGAAGGCTGTTCTAGAAGGCATAAGGAACAAGGGTGGCGGACTCGTCGAGGCCATTCCCGTGAGTAGGACTGATCAGGGCTCAGGCTACATGTATACGGGAACAGTCTCGATGTTCCAAAAGGCCGGGTTCAAGACAGTCGGACCCTTCGGAACCGGCCGGACAACTACCGTTGTGATGCGAAGAACCATTTGAACTGCGGGCCCGTTTGGGCGTTCATTTCGACCTTTTCCGTTTCTTGATCTTTGATTTCGGCCGTTGTGATGCGTGTATCTTGGCTACTCGATCAACTAGCTGAGAATCATCTAGTCGTTTGCAGATCGCCGGAAATCGTGCCCCAGGTCCGCTCCAGTGTATCTCTTCAGGAGATGATATGTTTGGCTCCTTTGTTCGGAGAGTTGCGAGGTCGCGAAACAGAATTGCGAGTTTGAAATTGGTTTCT
Organism: Candidatus Bathyarchaeota archaeon; assembly: GCA_005883085.1. Lineage (GTDB taxonomy): Archaea > Thermoproteota > Bathyarchaeia > 40CM-2-53-6 > 40CM-2-53-6 > 40CM-2-53-6. The sequence continues at coordinate 18,485 of VBAY01000103.1, read as the reverse complement.
AGAACTTCTGCTAGGCGAGGGGCGGATCGTGGTTGTACCTTCCAGTTTTCTGATTTCGGGGGAATTGATTCTAGATGCTTGTAGATTCCGAGAACGGCGGCTGTTGATTTTTCTCCCCAGCCTTCCAAACCAGGATATCCGTCCGCATCGTCGCCTACCAGTGCGAGATAATCAGGAATCGAGCTTGGAGGGACACCGAACTTCTCTATCACGCCTGCCTCGTTCCGAACACTTCGGGCACGACGATCTAGCTGAACTACACGATCGTCTCGAACGCATTGGGCCAGATCCTTGTCCGGAGTGCAGATGCAGATACGGCCGACCTTCGCAAGCTTGCTCAGAGAGGCGGCGGCTCCGGCGAGAGCGTCATCAGCCTCCAGCTCGACCATCGGCCAAACCCTTACTCCCATTGCCTGCAATGCTTCTTCGAGCAACGGGAATTGTGACATGAGTCGTGGATCAACCCCTTCGCCCGTCTTGTATCCAGGCCAGAGGTTGTTCCGGAATGATTCGATAACATGGTCTGTCGCAACCCCAATGTGAGTGATTCCGGATTCGAGCATGCCTGCCATGCTATTGAGTACGCCGCGGGTCGCTGCAACCTCCTCGCGTCTATCGTTGGCATGGGTCGGTAGGGCGTAGAAGTGACGGAACAGTTCGTAGGTGCCATCAACGAGGTAGATATCCACGGTAGAGTCACTTCCATTTGACTAGAACAAATAGATGAACCCTTGAGACGAACGGAGCTGTCGTTAGTTCCAGTCTACGGGTAAAAATCTGGTTATTTCCTTTTCTGCTGAATTTCCCTCATTCGGAACATGACGATTTTCTTCACGAGATCATATGGAATTGGCTTGTCGAGCGGGAACCGCAGGGAGCCTTTCTCTCCAGCATAAGGCGACAGTTCCTTTTTGAAAGCTTCATTGCCCTCGGGTATGGAATAGAATCCGATATGATTTTTCCATGCGCTGAAATATACTAATCTCTCCCCGCTTAGTTTGAACGTGGGCATATCATAGCTGATCGACTCAAGGGCTTCAGGCGTTGCCTCCCGGACTGTAGCCCTCAGCTTCTCCAAAACGCGCTGAACGTTCTTCGGGAAGGACCCGATGTATTCGTCTACTGTTTCGAATTTCTTAGCCGATACCATTCTCGCTCACCGGTGGGGCTCCTCGACCTAGTGTCCGACACTACTCATATCTTTATTTCTCGTAATTCGCATACCCGGTGCTACGAGCCCATTTTCTCGACTGAGTGCTAAGTTCCGGGTCATTTGCATGCAATCGCAGATATAGTATGATGAAGTTTGCGTGGACATGCCCTAATCCGATCTCTTTTGATTTGAGCCAGGCCAGCATCTCGGAATGCTTTGATGCAACCTTGCCGCGCTTGACAAAACCTTTCTTGCTGGCAAGTCTCCAGAAGTCTTGTGCGCTCTTACCAGTCTTGATCTGAATGTTGTCCATATATCCCTTGAATGTCGGTCTAGTCATGGTGACTTTGACTTGAGGGGAATACCACACACCATAAAAGTTGAAAGGAAAGGGAATGAACTGATAGTTCATATTGCCTTGACTGAAAGACCAAGTTGGGACAGAACTGGGGTTATTCTAGCATCGGAGGGTTGGCAGGACATAGGGTATGGATTGAAGATGCAGTTAACAATCGCCTCAACTAATGTTATCCTTCAAAGTGAGAGGATTAAGTTGATACAGAAACCTGGAATACTCAATCGTCTACGTGGAAAGAAGATACCAATGTTGGAGGATAAGTCTTGAGATGGATAGTCTCTACCCTTGTCTTGGTCGGCTACGAAGACGCTAGTTAGCTTGATTTTCGTTTTTTAGAACGATCCTTTTCGCAGATTGATCCCGTATTCCAAGTAGGCCTTCAGGCAACAAGTCATTTGCATCCAGCCCTGGCAGTTCCCGTACGAGCCTTGCAGACCGCCCTCTGTGTATCGCCATTTACCCTCAACAATCTTCACAAGCGTCTCCTTCGCGTTCAAAGCTTCGAAATTCATCTCGACAATAGTGTCGTATCCGCCCGATTCTGGTATTGATCCAGTTTTCGGGTCAAAGAGGCCTTCGCTAGCCTCCCATGAGAATCGAATCAGCTTGTTCCGTACAACCTTCTGTACCTTCACCGGTGCCGACACAATCTTGTCTCCAACGTCATTGAATTTCCATAGCACGGTTTTTCCTTCATCCAATGGTCCGTCGGCGCCTCCAGACGTGAAGTAGCTGCTAAGTTTCTTCGGATTATAGACGGCATCGAATACTTCGCCAATGGGTTTCTGAATTTTCGTCTGGACAGTAAATCTCAGGTCCATATTCATCTTTCCAACCGTGAGTTGATATATGTTATATATTTATAACACTTTGCTCACTTCTAAGGTATCGACTGTAAACGTTGACCTGAACAAATCTTCGGAGATGGTATCTTGAAAAAGGAAGACAAGTATGATCTGATCTTCAAAGCACTTGGCGACTCTCGAAGACGCGAGATTCTCGACCTCCTCAAGGAGAGAGGAAGAACAACAGGGGAGCTGGCCGAGCACTTCAAGCTAATAGACCGGTGCACTGTGATGCAGCACCTGCGCGTTCTCGAGAAAGCGGATCTTGTCATTGTGAAGCGTGAGGGGCGTCTTCGCTGGAACTACATCAACCCACTCCCAATCAAAGAACTGCATGACAGGTGGATCGGCAGTTACGCGGACGGTGCAGTCGATCTGCTGGCTCGAATGAAACGTGAAATCGAAGAATATTAGCCTGGGGCAGCTTATGAGATGACCTCATGATCCTTGACGAATTCAACAAACGCCTGCTCTGGTCGCATTGCCTCTCAAATAGAATGATGGGATCCTCCTCTCCGGTCAAGGTAGCGGACGCTTGTTGCGGTATCCAATCGCAGAATTTCCCAGAAAGCCTCTCCTCGTTCTGGGCCCGAATCGAAGGGTTCCAAGACCAAGACGTCATCTCGCAACTGAGACCAAGAGGCGGGCTAGTCAGAACTCGAGCTGTAAGAAGTACGATGCACATTATCCCGAGCAAGGACTACTACACCTACGTCCTAGGTGGAGCCGGTGAGAGAATGCTCAACTGGCTTGACACGATCGCAAAACAGCGAGATTATCCCTCTAGGGAAGAGCGAAGAAAACGTCTCTACAATCCAATACTCGAGGAAATCAAGGGACGATCAGTCACTCAAGAGGAGATTGGAGCACAAGTGTCCGCCAAAGCCAGAAAACTCGGGCTCAAAGGAGGCGTTTGGACCGGAATCGGCGAAATGTCGTTCCTGGGCCTGCTCGTTTTCGCGGGCAAGAAAGGATCCCGAAGCTTGTACATGCGAACCGAAGATTGGATCCCCGGAACCAAGGAACCGCCTGACATTCATACGTGCAGGCTCGATTTGTTACGCAGATACATTGCGCAACATGGGCCTGTTTCGAAAGAGGATATCATGTATTGGGCCTACCTCAACCACCAACAACTTGACAAGGCTCTGGCCGATCTTTCCGAGGACATAATCGAATTGAAGCTGGGGCCGTCCAAGAAACCCTACATTGATACTAATCGCCAAATCGATAGGACGTTTCCACCACCTCCCCAAGCAATAGTTCTTCCCAAATATGATTCCCTGATGCTGACTCTGCGAGATAAGTCGAGGTTCATGGATATGCGATACTACAAGCGGGTGTTTCACGCGCTTGGAATGGTGAGACCAACGGTTCTAGTAGACGGGTTCGTAGCCGCCATCTGGAGAAAAGTCGAAAAAAAGAACACCATGTCAATAGAAGTGCACGCGTTCAAGAAACTCGACCGCGGCGCGAAAGAGGCAGTCGAACAGAAATTCTCAGAATACGGCAACTACACTGGACTTGACGTTTCCGTAAGATGGGTCCGAGGAAAATGGATCCACCAACCCTCCAGGTAGCAAACCAGCGATTTATACCCCTAGTTTCGAAACAGGTTCTTGGGAAATCGTTGACCCAGATAGAGAAGAGCACCACTCCGTCAATCGTAAACCTGGACGATCTCGAACAGCAAGCGAAACAACGGCTTGACCAAGCCAGCTACGATTTTGTGGCTGGAGGCGCAGGGGCAGAGCAGACTTTACGGGCCAACCGGGAAGCCTTCCAGAAAATAACCATCATGCCACGGGTCCTGACCGCAATCAAGGAGGTCGACACATCGACTGATCTTCTCGGGCAGCGACTGTCTATGCCAATCTATGTCACTCCGATGGCCAACCATGCTGTCGTGCATCCTTTGGCCGAGATCGGAAGTGCGCAAGGTGCGAAGAAGGCAGGGACCCTTTTCATCGCTCCAACAGGCTCCAACAAGACGATGGAGGAGGTGGCAGCGTCGATCAAGGACAGTCCTCGATGGTTCCAACTGTACTTCAACAAGGACCCCGAGGTCAACAAACAACTGCTTCAGCGAGCCGAGAAAGCTGGATATTCTGCAATCGTGCTGACAGTCGACCTACCAGTGTTAGGCATTAGGGATCGTAATGTCAGGAACAGCTTCACGTTACCTAAGGATCTTAACCGGCCTAAGGTTCAATCCGAGCGATTCGCGGCCGCAACGAGAGGTCTTGAGGCTCTCACCGCTGGTATCAAAGACGATCTCAGCTGGGACGACTACGAATGGACTCGGAAGCATACTACTCTACCGGTCCTAGTCAAAGGAATTCTTTCACCTGATGACGCCGAGGAGGCTGCCATGCGCAAGGTCCCTGCGATAATCGTCTCAAATCATGGGGGGAGACAACTCGATACAGGTTTGGGAGCGATCGAAGCTTTGTTGCCAATAGTCGAGAAGGTCAAAGGAAAAACGAGGGTGCTATTCGACAGCGGAATCCGTAGAGGAACCGACGTCTTCAAGGCACTGGCGTTAGGCGCCGAAGGGGTCGGTGTGGGACGTCCAGTCCTATGGGGTCTCGCTCTCTACGGAGCAGACGGAGTTGCTGCGGTACTGGAGCATTTGCGAGCGGAGCTGGTAAATGTGATGAGGCTTGCCGGCGTAGCACGACCAGCTGACATCACTCGCGAATACGTTAAGGCCGTTTAGCTGGATTAGTATCGCAGTCACAACTGGTCCAGTCTGGGGTAGGAGAAGCAGATTTCTCGGTCGTGATTGTAACTGTTTGTGGTCGTTTAAAATCCGTTGATTTATATTTCAATCTCCTGGAAGACTAGTTCAGGCATCTGTCGCACAGCTGCCCTCGTATATCTGAAGACATCCTGTGATGGACAAAGTTCAAAGCTTTGGTAAGATGGTCGAGCGAGAGAGATGCTTCGAAGAATCAGGCCCCCAGAAGAAACCGGCCGATCCAGCATACTCCACCAGTTCTTCGAAGCGCAAGTTGACACGCGCCCCGAAGCAATTGCCATAATGGTCGAAGGCAGAAGGATAACTTACGCCGAGATTGAGCAAAGGGCCAATCGTCTAGCCCGATACCTCTATGACCATGGGGTAGGCCGCGGCTCTCTTGTCGCAATACTTCTCTCCCGATCACTCGACGCATACGTATCGATTCTGGGCACTCTAAAAGCTGGGGCAGCCTACGTGCCTTTGGATCCGGAATATCCGGCGGACCGGATCTCCTACATTCTCGGTGACTCTCACGCTGAGACCCTCCTTACCACGGCCGCTCTGGCCTCTCATCATCGGGAATTTCATGGAAATATCATCGCGGTCGACGTGGATGCTGATGCGATCAGCTCGGAAACTTCTACACGCCTCCCAACCGATGAGGTCAGAGTGGGACCTGACGACCTCTGCTATGTCATCTATACCTCAGGTTCGACGGGTCGGCCTAAAGGCGTCTTGGTCGGGCACCGTAGCGTCTGCAACCTAGTCGAGGCAGAGGCCGAAATCTTCCGCGTTACGCCCGAAGATAGGGTCTGCCAGATCGCTTCATTATCCTTTGACCTATCCGTTGAAGAGATCTGGCTCGCCTTCCAGGCCGGTGCATGCCTCGTCCCTGCGACCCGCGAGCTAGCTCATGGAGGCCCTGACCTCTCGAAATTCCTAGTAGAGCACCAGGTGACTGTCCTGTCGTGCGTCCCAACCCTCCTCAACATGCTTGACGAAGAGATCCCTACCCTACATCTTGTCATTCTCGGCGGAGAAGTGTGCCCTGAAAACCTAGTCAGCCGCTGGGCTCGTTCTGGCCGGCGTTTAGTCAACACATATGGTCCCACCGAGACCACTGTCACCGCAACATACTCAGACCTCACACCTGGAAAACCGGTAACAATCGGACGACCTCTACCTGGGTATCATGTCCGCATTCTCGACGGGACCTTACGACCGGTACCTGAGGGCGCGACTGGCGAGATCTGTATTGGCGGAATCGGAGTGGCGCGCGGATACGTTGGACGACCGAAGGAAACCATGGCGCGATTTATCCAGGATCCGTTCGTGCAGAAAGGCGAGGTCGAAACGCGACTCTATCGGACAGGCGACCTTGGCCGGTTTGACGCTGAGGGAAACCTCGAATTCCTCGGCCGCAGTGACAGCCAAGTGAAACTTCGTGGCTTCCGGATAGAACTATCCGAGATAGAGTCCGTGCTGATGGAGGAAGCGAGCGTCCTCTCGGCCGCCTGCGCCGTTCGTGAAGATGCCTCGGGTCTCAAGCAGCTCGTCGGTTACGTTGTTGCTAGAGACGGCGCTAGCATAGACCCGGATCGTCTTCGACTACATCTTCGTGGTCGCTTGCCAGCTTACATGGTTCCGGCGTTCATCGAGACCGTTACAGCTCTGCCCAGGCTTCCCAGTGGCAAGCTGGATCGCGCGTCCCTTCCCAAGCCAGCATTGCTTGCGCCCAACCGCTTGGACCTCAAACTTCCCCGAAACGAGACTGAAAGTCGAATCTTGGAGGCCTGGAACACTCTCTTTCACCCCCAGCCCGTCTCTGTCGAAGATGACTTTTTCCTCGATCTCGGCGGCCATTCTCTTCTGGCTGCACGGATGGTTTCCGAGCTTCGAAAAGACCCCCTTTACTCGCATGTCTCGGTCGCTGATGTGTACGAAAACCCGACGATCTCAACCCTCGCGGCCAAGATCGACAAGTCATCACTTTCAAGAACAGTCTCCAGAACGGAGACGGCTCTTGACAACAGGCTAGCTCATGCTGAGACAAAGGGGAATCTCGGAGCAGGCATCGTCCAGACACTCCTCCTGTACTTCGTTTTCGGCTTCCGAGCATTAGAGTGGATGACACCGTACCTAGTCTTCTTTTATCTCCAACTAACTGGACATTCAATCCTTTCATCTGCTGCGTGGGCGGTTGCCGGGGCCGTCATCATCTTTCCTGTTCTTCTCGTTGCAACAGTTGCAGCCAAGTGGCTCGTGATCGGTAAGGTCAAAGCCGGCCGCTACCCTCTGTGGAGCGGGTACTACATCCGCTGGTGGTTCGTGCAATCTCTCGTAAGCTCCATACCGATCGACTATCTCGAAGGGACGCCACTGCTTCCATTCGTCTATCGGCTGTTCGGCGTCCACGTCGGGCGTAATGTCCAGCTTGCGACTGAGAACATCGCCGCCTTCGACCAAGTTACGATAGGCGATGGGTCATGCATCGACGATGATGCCTCTCTTCTCGGCTATACTGTCAAACAAGCACAACTGATCATAGGGCCCATCCGGATAGGCCAGAACTGCTTCGTCGGGACACGCAGCGTTCTGTCTGAAGAAACAGAGATGGAGGACAACGCACGCCTCGAGGACCTCTCACTACTCCAGCCCGGCTCGCGCATCCCCACTGGAGAGTCCTGGTCAGGATCTCCCGCGCGCAAAGTCTCTCGCCCAGATGTTTGGCGCACTGACCGGCCTCGGTCTGGACTGATTCGGCGCGCGCTAACGCCAGTCATATACATCGGCCTAGTCCTCATCCTACCAATTCTTCTTCTCGCAGCTATCCTGCCCGGAGTCCTCGTCCTCGTCCAGATGAACCCTCTCGCCCATCCATTCTATTACGCCGCCGCCGTCCCACTCGTTGGAGCAACCTTCTCAATCCTCATCATGCTAGAGGTCGTGGTCGCCAAATGGCTCCTAGTCCAACGCGTTAAGCCCGGAACATACCGGGTCCACGGGTCATTCTACATCCGCAACTGGCTAGTTGAACAGCTCTACGCGTTGAGTCTTGATCTTACAGCTCAGCTACGCGCCACCCTCTACCTTGCACCCTGGTTCAAGGCGCTAGGAGCGAAGCTGGGGCGTAACGTAGAACTTTCGACAGCCGCCACACCCACACCAGACCTGCTCACGATCGAAGAAGGTGCTACAATCGCAGACGAAGTCGACCTAGGACCATCCCGTGTTGAAAACGGCTGGATGACAATCGCCCCTACAAAGATCGGCAAACGAGCATTCGTCGGCAATAGCGCAGTTGTCCCTGCAGGCACAACGATCGGCGAGAACTCGCTTCTAGGTGTCCTGACACTCCCACCGCAAGACCCCAGCCAAGCTTCCGAGCCCGGCGGCTCGTGGCTCGGCAACCCACCAGTCCAGCTTCCACACCGAGAACCCAGCACCAGTTTCTCGGAGAAGCGAACCTACCAGCCGACCCGTAGAGCTCGCCTTGTCCGCGCTGTTGTCGAAGCTTTCCGCGTGACTTTACCTTCAGCCGGATTCATAATAGTCACAACGACTGTTATCTCAGCAACCCTCGCTCTGATGGCCAGGCTCGGACTCGTCAAAGCATTGCTACTTCTGCCAGTGACATATGGGGTGGCCTGCACGTTCGTGGCTCTAGCTGTTGTAGTGGCTAAGTGGCTTGTTATGGGACGTTTCCGTCCCTTCACGCATCCTCTCTATACTACCTATGTGTGGCGGCTTGAGGCTGTTAACGCGCTTTACGAGTTCCTTGCCACACCACTAGCTCTTGATGCACTGCAGGGCACGCCTCTACTGCCTCTCTATTTCCGTTTGTTGGGCGCGAAGGTTGGCAAATCTGTCTATGTTCACACAACAGGGCTGATCGAATTCGACCTCGTCAGAATTGGAGACCACTGTTGCATCAACCAAGACTCTGTTCTGCAGACCCATCTGTTCGAGGACCGCGTCTTGAAGGCGAGCAATCTCACTGTCGGAGACTGGTGTGACATCGGCGCCTATTCCATCGTCCTCTACGACAGCCAGATGGAAGACCGCTCCCATCTCGACTCGCTCAGCCTGCTGATGAAAGGCGAAACACTTCCTGCGGATACGGCATGGGCGGGCATACCTGCTAGAAGGAGCGATTGATATTGACGATGATGGAATCAGTTACCGACTTTGTTCATCGTGTCGGCGGTGTGCCCGGTAATAATGCGAGGGTTCGCGTCTGGTTCGCGGATCTAGATAAACAGCCGGCTGAGATGGCACAGCTCTCAAGGCTCTCGACGAGCGAGCATGTCAAAGCGGTCCGCCTGAAAATGCCACAGGACCGCCGACGATATCTCGCTAGCTGCGTAGTCACAAGACAGGTACTGAGCAATGAGACAGGTATTCTCCCTGAAAATCTGCAGATTCTCACAAATAAGTGTGGTAAGCCCCGCTTAAGCCCGCTAGCTGTTGTAGGGCGTCCGCCGTCAAAGAGCTTGTTGAGGTTCAACGTCTCGCACTCGGAAAACTTTCTCTGTATTGCTACTGCATTAGGCAGTGACGTCGGTGTAGACATTGAGGTTGTGAATCCGAGTCTGGACGTCCTTGCAATAAGCCGGGCTTGTTTTGACCAAGAGAATTACGAACAAGTCCGATGCTCATCCCAAAAGGAACGTGTTCTTGTTTTCTATCGACTCTGGACTCGGAGGGAGGCGTTTGCGAAAATGTTGGGTCATGGAGTCAGCTCGCAACATCTTCATCGCACGCCAGCCCCACCCTGGTCTCGAAGAACTCTTGAGTTCACCTTGGAAGAGAAGCAAATTGTGGGATCGCTAGCTATCGGAACCCCAACAGGGCTATTCGACACTGCTTGACGAACAGAATGCGCGATTCATTTGTAGCGATCGGAAACCTCGATCTCCAGGAGCATCATGAGTTCCTGAAGCTTAGGCGGCACGCCATCCTTGCCGTTCCAATTCTCGTAGGTCTGGAGAACTTCCTCCACGAAATGAAGAGCCAACTGGATGTACTCGAGACCCAAGACTATCAGTTCGTCAATGCTCTGACAAGAACGTAGACAGGTCAGCCAGCCGAAACTAATCTGGGTTGAGCGGTATAACCCAGCAGCTATTGTCCACTCGACAGGTAATACTTCGTACTCTATACGCGGACACTGATAGAGTGCCATTCCCCGGGAACCACATACGTGCGGAAATGCGGATCTCTGACAAGGCGTGTCAGGTAGGATTGTATTGCTGGCTTTCCTGGCAGCCTTCCTCCCCAGCCGCCAAAGAGTGGGTTGAGATTCGCGGTTACGACAATGCTGCCCGGATGCGTGAGACGGCGAAGATGTGGAATGTATCCCGGATATTCGCGCCAGTCACCGTCGAGAAACACTATGTCATACTGGCCCTTTAGCCTGGAAAGGACATTTTGTCCGCGGCCTCGGAGCACGTGGATGCGCGCGGAGAGGCCTCGTAGCTCGAAGGACTGCTCAGCGAGATTCGCATGATCATGGTCTTCTTCTATTGTATCCACACGACAATCGGGTCCTGCCGCGGAAGCCATCACAGCGGCAGTGTACCCATGGCCACAACCAACCTCCAATATCCGCCGGGCGTGTGTTAATGACGCGAACGCTGCCCACAGAGGCGCCTGTAATGGGTCGCTAGGGAACATGTCGCAACCCCGCCCGTGCTTACGCCGATGCTGGTTCGACAATCCGTAAAGGTCCAGATGAACATCAGCGCGACCACCGTAAATTTTCCTGAGCACCTGCCTAACGCTTTTCTTCAAGATCTCACCTTCGCCGTCGGGGCCGCGAAGTATTAACCCCTCACAGTCCACTCAGCTTATGATTCGCTAGTTTGCCTGGGGTTGGCAGAAAGGGCATGTAGAGATCCGGGAGACTACTTTTTTGCGTAAATAGAGTAGTTTGGTAAACCCTTGTTCTGATTTAAAACAAGACTATAGAAACGCTCAGGGATTGACTGAAATGAGTCAAACCCCTTTCTGGAATCGTTTTATCGTCCACTTTCACAATCTTGACACGTGCGAGGAATAATCTGCGGTCTTGGCGAAGATGTTAACTATGTAAAATGGTCATATTGGCAATTTCCGGCAAGACTATTTCTTGAAATCCGGTATACCCACCATGTTCGAGGAAGAACCAAAGGCCCGATGCCCAGACTGCAGTCAGTCCTTAACATTCATCCGGACAAAATCTCACCAGAAAAGATGGTACTGTTACGCCTGCGAGAAATACGTCGACCGTCCTACAGAGCCAACCCTCATCAAAGACGCACACTCCAGGATCGAGGCCCTCAACGGGCTCCAAGTAATAGATTCGCACGGAATGATCGTCGGCCGGGTCCGCAAAGCCATCTCAAACGACACCGGCGATGTAAGATCATTCGTCCTATCAGTTGACAAGGAACAATTCAAGACCCTACTAGACGAGAGGGATTTGCCACGCGAGTTTGAGCTCGGACATGAGAAGATCGCAACAGTCGGAGACGTCGTAATCCTTTCAGACGTGTTTTCGCCAAGTGCATTTGCACCACCCAAACCCCTAGAAGAATCTCCGAGCATCGGCAAATGCTCAAGATGCAGCGCCCCGCTCATTGCGGGTGCAAAGCACTGTATCAAGTGTGGAGCTTTGCTGACCTCGGCTTCCTGTATTTCATGTGGAACCCTGAACCCGACCGAAGCTAGATACTGCAAGAACTGCGGCAACAAGCTAACCTAGGGTTCGGATCGTCTATGGAGCTCGCGGAAAAAATTGACATTGACATTGGCACTTGCAGTTTTTTGAGAGTCTAAATAGGGGGACTTTTTCGAGCAGATTCTAGCGAGGCTTTAGCAAGTGTCGGACGTTAAGGAAGATCTATGGTTGGACCTTGACCTTGCGGCTGCGAATGTGAATCGGGCTGGGACGGTTCTCGGGTCAACTATCGCCGTCTTTACCTTCCTCCTTTTTTTCCTCTACCCTCGCTATTCCTCAGGGCAGATCGACCCAGTTCTGTTCCAGATCACTTTGACGATAATAGTGTTGACCATTCTTTCATTCAGCTTGTGCATACTATTCTGCTACCGAATTGGCGTATTGAAAATGAGCAGTGCCGAGAAACATGCAAGTATGCAAATAGGGGCACTACTCTGGGTCATTGGCATACTCTTTGCAGTGTTGGAACCAGCTTTTGATATTATTCACAATTGGACTCAAGCTTGTCGGCGCCGTTGCGCTGAGCGCATGGCTATTGTACACCTTCCTCACCTTGCGCGATGCAAGAAAGTACCAGGTTTATTCCAGACGACACGCGAGCAGAAGTTGATCCCATATTAGAGAAGGGAGTATGACACGGGATACCCTTGCTGACGTCTTGACTCGTGTCTCTTTCTCCGTCGTCATCTGGATCGCTCAGAATTGGTTGCCCTCAGGGCCGACTAGTTTCTTGGAGTCTTCCTGGGGTTCCTACGTAAGCGCAAATCTGCCGATTCCGTTCTAGAATGTCTGGAATCATCCCTGATCCCTGGGTTAGAACTAACAACATGACCGGAGAAAATTGCCTTGAGGAATATGACTAGCATGGTACCTGAAAGGAGGCTGGCCCTGATTCACAGGGTTATCGTGCCAGACCAAGAACATCCGAAAGAGTACGCTATTCTCGTAACGGATCGCCGGTCGATCTTCATCCGTCAGAAAGAGACGAGAGGCGATTTTTGGCTGCGTCGCGAGATCAACTATGGAACTGCGCTAATCACCGATGTAGTACCGAAGACTCTCGAAGATTACGAACAAACCAGCGTGGAATCACTTACCGCTGATAGCACAAACATCATGGTCCCCCATGAAGCAGTTATCTCGCTAGCAATGAAGAAAGAGAAGCAGAAACCCCGAAAGTACGATTTTTTCGTGCGGCTAACGATGAGAATGCAACGAGAGGAATTTCAGGTATACGACTTTGAAATGAACTATCGGGAGAGCCGGAACTCTGAGACCATGATTAAGTTCTACATGGTGCCCTTGGGAGCGTATTTCAAGCCAAGAAGACAAACCCAGACTAGGGAAACAGTCCTCCGAGAATACGCCACGGATGCGTTAGAGATTTTCCAGAAGGTTCTTCCAGCAAAGATCGCGGCTTAGTGGGGCTATTCTTGGCATAGGGTGGAATGCCTTGCCGATAGACAATCACGACCCTATCGCTGTTTCTTCGCCAGGCGCTGGAACTAGCCTTCGAGTTTCTTTGATTGAAGCCTTCTCGGTATGAGTCGGAATATTGCGACCCCTAAGAGCCCGGCGAGAATCAGCATTCCATAGTAGTTGAGAAAGTAACTCCCCAGAGCAAAATTCGCTCGGATCCAAGTCTGCATATTCACGTTCGAGCTATACTCTTGCACAAGGCCAACGTAGATTATGATCATTACAATGGCTTCGACAAGCGCAATCGATAGAGTCTTCGATGGCAGACCGAACGACTTTCTTCCGGCGTGCTTCGCCTCCATGACAGCTCCAACGACAGCTGGAGATTCTTGCGAAGTGCTCTTTTGCCCAACCAGCACCTCGAGTTCATACAAAGCCGACTCAATCCGACTGCTTGCCCGCCAAGTTCTCCTCATTGCAACGTAGTAGGTACGAAGGCCTACTCCAACCATCAAAAGAGGTACGGAGAGGCGGAGGAGAAAAGCCGACGCAGAAGAGTCCCATGGGATATGATCGCCCAGTCCCAATCCTCCGAGACCACGCGTAGAATAGACCCAGGCAACGGTGCCGACTCCAATCGCGATTAGCCCGAGTGCAACCTGGGCTCGTCCCTTCCAACTGGCGTCGGGAGTGAATACCGCCTGAACGCCCTTCTGGGCTGGCCGTCGCTTTCTCTTAACGCCGCCGTTGACGCCGTTGGCCAAAGGTGATTCAGTCCCCTGCGGAGCCTAGTTTGGTTAGAACGGTGTCTGCGAGAGAGCCTTCCAACAGTTCCTTTGTGAGACGCCGGTATTCTTCCGAGGCCCCGTTTCTAGGGCTGTAGATGATGCCCGGTATTCCTTTGCTGGGGGCCTCCGCCATCCGAATAGATCGTGGGATAATGATTTTGAGTATGTGTTCTCCGAAAGAAGCTCTGAGTTGTTGGACAATTTTCTTTGACAGTCCTGTTCTCTTGTCATAGAGGGTGAGTAGTATTCGATAGTCGAAATCGGTCTTCGCACGGGATTTTACGATTCGCATGAACTTTAGCAATGTCGGCAGACCATCCATTGACAGAAATTCAGATTGTACCGGCACGACCATCAGGTCGCAGGCGACGATCGCGTTAACAGTCAGGATCCCGATGTTTGGTGGGCAATCGATCAGGATCGCGTCGTACTTCCGCCTCGCAGCAGAAAGAGCCTCTCGCAGTACGAATTCGCGGCCGGGAATGGAGGATAGCTCGACCTCTGCTCCGGCAAGGTCCAGATTGCTGGGGACAAGTGTGAGATTCTCGACCTTGGTTCCAAGCATTACTTCTTCAATCTTTCTCGACTGAGCAAGCGCATCGTAGACCGTGTAGAGAAGTTTGGATTTCTGGAAGCCGAGGCTGACCGTAGCGCTTCCCTGCGGATCAAGGTCCACGAGCAGAACTCTTCTTCCTAGTTGTGCAAGGGCGGTGGCGAGGTTGACGGCGGTTGTGGTCTTGCCGGTTCCTCCTTTGTTGTTCGCGAAGCTTAGGATCATGGTCGGGAACTGCTCGTAAGTTTGAGGGTTTGGTAAGAGATTCATTTGCAGATCAAGTTGCACCCAGCATCACCGGTGTCGTCGGATTTGGCAGGAAAGTGATCGGTGCTTGCGAATTTTTGGAGCGTTGCCCTCGACACTATATTACCAGTAACGCGAACCGAATGGTCACGTTGTTAGATAGTAGATGAGGGATAGGCTCCCTCCCCGACAAAATTTACATTCTCGACGACAAGAAATGCGCCTTGGGGACCTTCGGATTCACATTTTCGTGTAACTCGCCAATTGTCCGGAAAAACATCAACCCGATTGCATTTTCGAGGCGGCTCGCTGAAACCCTGACCGGATTCGACTGACTCGGTTTGCCAGGTGTAAACGAAGTCTTAATCAGCAGACGGCCCGTTTTCCGATTTTTGATGAACCGCGAAAACATTCCTCCACAACTAGCATCTGCGAAAAAAGAGGCGGCTACCCGCTTCTTGACCAGCAGCGCTAGAGCAGCCTATTCGACCAGGGCGGTTTCCTACCAGCTCGACTTGAACATTGTCGGAGTAGGAATAGGTAAGAAGATCAAGGGCGGTCAATCGACAGCCACGGACGCGGTTCGAATCTATGTAAACAGGAAATTTCCCAAAGCCCAGATTCCCCAGCCACAACAGGTGCCTGCTGCAATACGAGGCGTTCCAACGGATGTCGTTGAGACAGGCCGGTTCCGAGCCTTCGCTCTCACCCCGCCGCCGACCACTCCCCGAGACCGATTCAGGCCCATCAGACCGGGAACGTCCATCGGCCCTCCCCCTATTGGAAACTTGGTTGAGGCGGGAACTCTAGGCGCGATTGTAAAGAGCGGGGGTGCTCAATACATCCTCAGCAACAACCATGTACTCGCTAACGAGGACAAACTTCCAGTCGGAACCGCAATTTTTCAGCCTGCTCTTCTCGACAAGGGAAACCAGACGACCGACCAGGTGGCAACTTTATCAAAAGCAGTCCCCCTCTCACCAAAGGGAAACAATAGCGTCGATTGTGCGATAGCCGCGATCGACAAGGCAGTCTCGGCAGACCCTACGATCCTGCCGAAGGTGGGCAAGCTCGCCACTACCTCCCCGATCGATGCTACTGATGGAATGAAGGTCCACAAGGTCGGCCGGACGACAGGCTACACGACCGGCTCTGTGCTCGACATTAGCGCAGATGTGAACATACAATACGACATTGGAACGTTGACCTTCCAGGGACAGATTCTGATCGCCCCAGACCAAGGTCAGATGTTCTCGGACGCCGGAGACTCAGGCTCGCTCATTGTCGATAGGGGGTTGGTCAGAGCGACAGGTCTGCTCTTCGGCGGCTCACCGAAGTCGACAATTGCTAATCACATCTCGGATGTTCTGACAGCGCTCCAAATCCAGCTTGCAGGATAGGTTCAAGTGAAAGATTGTGCTGGGTCCTATCCTGAGATAGTTGGCGCAATCCAAGACTCCGACTGACCCCAGAGCCCTAAAGCGGAAGGTATCCTCGCAGATATTGCAGGTACCTGGTGTCAGCGGAATCGGCGTCCCAAAAGGACGACTTACCGTCTACCTAGAATCAGATTCTAAGGATGTCAAGGATAAGGTGCGAGAGGTTCTGAAAACTGTATCGCCTGAAGCAAATGTTGTGTTCCTGGTCACGGGGAAGTTTGCTAAGCAGGACTCCGATTAGCGAATGGCTTCGGATCCTGTTCATACGAAAGAGATTGCAGAGACGTTTGATGAGCTGGCACATGACCGCTGTTGCAAGTACAAGTCCAAGGGCCTAACCGCTAGTACGGAAGTGCTACTTGGTCTCCTAACCGAGAATGGTCTGGTTGGAAAGACCCTGCTTGACATTGGCTGCGGAACAGGCTTCTTTGCCCTGGAGACGCTCAGACAAGGAGCATCTTCCTGCATCGGAGTTGACCTCTCGTCGGTTGCGATTCACGAGGCTAACGAGTTCGCTAGGGAATCCGGCCTCCAAGATCGAGCGAAGTTCGAAGTCGCAAACGCGGCTTCGGCTCAACACGCCGCCGACATTGTCGTGATGGACAAGGTCCTCTGCTGTTATCCTGACGCGGACTCTCTTCTGAAGACCGCTTCCGGCTCTTCGAGCGAGCTATTGGGTTTTGTTGTTCCGCGAGACGAAGGGCTGATGAGGCCATTGATAAGGATCGGAACTGGGCTCATCAATCTGGTTGAGAGGTTGAGAAGAACCGGTTTCCGGTTATACCTCCATCCTCTGGGTTCCCTCGATAGGCTTCTCGTCGACAACGGCTTCCAACAGTCCAGCAAGGCCAAGTCTAGGTTCTGGCTGGTCTTCCTCTACAAGAGAACCGAACCCGACATGCCCGAGCGCAGGTGAACTCAGCCATTGGAAGTCAACGATGTCGTGGACAGGCTGAGATTGACCGGGGACCCGAGAGCGGTCGAGGGCATGGCCAGGTTCGGAATCCAATCAAGCAATTCATTCGGGGTTTCTGTCCCCAAACTCCGGACCCTAGCACGGGAGCTCGGACACGATCATCACCTAGCACTGAAATTGTGGGAGACCGGGTTGCATGACGCTAGACTACTAGCCACCATGATCGACGATCCCCAACAGGTGACAATACCCCAGATGGAGAAATGGGTGCGAGAATTTGACTCATGGGACGTTGTGGACGGCTGCTGCGGAAATCTTTTCGACAAGACCCCGTTTGCTGTAGCGAAGGCTAGGGAATGGTGCAGACGGGAGGCGGAGTACGAGAAACGGGCGGGATTCGTCCTGATCGCGGAGCTTGCGGTCCATGACAAGAACGCGAAAGACCAAGTCTTCCTCGACTTCCTCCCCTCGATAATCAATGGAGCCAGTGACAAGAGGAATTTTGTCAAGAAGGCCGTCAACTGGTCATTGAGACAGATCGGAAAGCGCAATCTCAAACTCAACAAGGCAGCAGTGTCCACCGCGCTAAAGATGCAGAAAATGGAGTCGGGAAGTGCAAAGTGGGTTGCTGCAGACGCCTTGCGAGAGCTGAAAAGCCCCCAAGTCCAGAAGAGACTCCGGGGAACGTAAGTAAGGCCGAGAGCAAGTGATACCCCCTTGGCTACATGTTCTTCCCTAGAATTTCTCCTTCCGCAACAATTCTCCTTTCGTGATTCCTCTTTTCCGTAACTTTTCCTGCGGCGCAGCTATTCCTTTCCAAAAATAAGCATGCTTTTCTCGACCCCCGGGGGTGGTCTTTTTTCCCGCGCGCCGCCCTTCGTGAAAACGCTACGAATCCACGTTCACAGGTTACAGCCTGGAGGTTCTTCCTTCGTGAAATCCACCCCGAAACCCGTCCATCAGACAGAACCGGTCCCACATCCCGGCGTCCTTGAAGCGGTCCACCTGTCTGGCGCTGAGATCTCTTGTCTGTTACCCCCTTGGCCGGGGGTAGGTTACGATAGAAGCATTTGATGATACCCACGCTCAATGATTCTTGCCGACCTATCTCCAGGAGTGGGAGTGAGACTATGTTTCGAAAGCTAGTTAGGAACAAGAAGGGAATCGACAGCATCCTAGCTACGCTCCTAATGGTCGTCATAGTCGTGGCCGCCTCAGTCATGGTATTCGTCTACGCCACAGGATTATTCACCGCCCTGACCCAGCCACCGAACCTTCAGAGGGAAGCGCTAAGCCTCGAGTTC
>VBAY01000032.1 GCA_005883085.1 Candidatus Bathyarchaeota archaeon | reverse complement strand
CGATCGGTGTGTCGTCAGCAAGGAGTTTTGTTCCTTTGGGCAGCGATTGTCCCAGAGATTGGAGATTCTTCTTCTGCGCGTTCCGAAAGCCGACTTTCACTAATGCATTATCTGTTCCAACCGCCTCAACCGCTTCTAGCACGAGGCGTTTCAAGGTCGGCTCGAACTGGTCGGTATTGGCGATATCCGAGAGATGCTGTTCGACCGATTTGAGAACACCTTGTACGATCTTGTTCTTCTCGTCAAGAATCCTTAGCCGGTTGGTCCTGATTCTCGAACTCAGGATACTCCTTCTGATGCTCTCGGCCTCCAAGCTGGCTCTTGATAGAATATCGTTCGCATCTCTTTGCGCTTGAGCTTTGGCATCTTCCAAGATCTGCTTGGACTTTTCTTCTGCTTGCTCGACGATTCCCGCAGCCTTCAGTCTTGCATCTGACAGAATCCGATTATGAAGCTTGTCCAAAGACTCTGACATCTTTTAACCACCTAGAACCAATTTGACCGCTTTCTTGGCGGCATCGTCTTTCCTATTCTCGAAGAGTTTCTTGTAATTCCCAAGCAGAGAGTCGGTTTCCACGTCAGAGCTTCTCGCGTCAGCCTCAGCTTTATCCCGCGTCTCTCGAAGCATCTGGACTTTTCGCTGTTCTGCTTCGGCTGTTGAGGTCTGCCGAACCTTTTGAGCCTCTTCTGAGGCACGAGCCAGAATTTCCTCAGCCCTTGACTGCGCTTCCTCGACGATCCGTTTCGCTTGACCCTCAGTTTCCACAATCTTCCTTACAGCTTCGATTCCGGACAAGCGATTTCTGCTCCAAATACACCAGTAGATCGCGTTTTCGAATGCCCAGTTTAGATGAGCGCTATAAAACTGTTCAAAGAAGGGTTTTGATACAGTTTCCAACCCTTACTCTACATACAAGGGTCGCTGAAGAATGCCCGTCAAGATTATTCACCCCGATCACGTGGAAATCGTCGGTCTAGGGCACGTTCTCCTAACCGCCCCACACACCACTAGCCCTGACGCGGATCTTCACACGGGACAAATTGTTGAAGAAGCAGCGCTAACTTCGAGGGCCTTTGCGGTCATCGGCAAGGTCGACAGAGAATTCCTGGATCTGAACCGGATTCAGTCCGCGCAATTGGAGTTCAGAAAGGGCATCGAGGGATTCGTATCGGAAGATGGAATCAGGTATATTCTTGACATCCGCGGAAAAAAGGAGCCGGGCGTGGAAATTGGGACAGTTGAGGGGCAGATAAGTTCTGACTCCACGACCGAGATAGTAAGATCACGGCTGGTCAAAGACTTCACGGTAAAGGTGAACAACGAGTACAAGGGAGACGAACCTGTAAGCTTAGTCACGGGTTACGACCGTAAAGATGCGAAAGGCAACTTCACCGTTGAGACCATCCAGATTCAGTTCGGTCATGAAGAGAGACAGTTTCTGAGAGAGAAGGTGATCAGGGACATCTCTGAGATAGCGGACATACTCAATGCGCGACTAGAGCCCTCGCGAACCGACTAATGCAGCGGCGGCGCTTTGAACCAGCCGAATCCAAGGGTCAGGATAGAGTCCGATGGCGAAGATCAGAATCGTGGCAACCCAAAGAACAGCCATATAGATGCGAGGTTCGGGAATACTAGACTCATCTCCTGGTTCGTCAAAATACATCCTCTTGATCACCCAACCATAGTAGCTCATACTGAAACCGCTGTTGATCAGAGCCGCCAACGCCAGATAGCCGCCCCAGCTGTATGGCGAATAGATCGACCCTGTGAACAGCATTACTTTGCTGAAAAATCCGTTCAGAGGAGGCACGCCTGCAAGGCCGAGAAAAATTACTGCGATACTCAAAGATGTTTGCGGCATTCTTCGAGATAGCCCATTGAACGAGTTAAGATCCGTAACCGACAGCTTGGTGGCGACTGCCGCCGCAGCGACGAATGCAGCTGTCTTCAGAATTGCATAATTCAGAACATGAAAAAGTCCACCCGCCAGACCCAAGGGCACATTGGTCGTTGTGAACGGGGTGGCGAGCGCCATTAGGATGTAACCCGCCTGCGCAATGCTGGAATAAGCGAGGAGTCGTGTGAAGCTCTTCTGCATCAGAGCAGCAACGTTTCCAACACTCATCGTAACCACAGCTACGATCGCAAAGGTCGAGTAGAAATCAACATTGAAAGCTGAGATCCCTACGATGAATACCCGAAAGGCCGCCGCGAATGCTGCCATCTTCGCACCGGCCGCCAAGAACGCACCAATTGTCACGGGGGCTCCTTCGAACGCGTCGGGTATCCACATGTGAAACGGAACGACTGCCATCTTCACTCCGAACCCAACGATAAACAGGACAATTGCCAAGACCCCGAATGGACGAACGTCGGGTCCCGCCGTCGAGAGAGAGCTCGCAATGGCTGTGAGCCCAGTGGAGCCTGTGACGCCGAAGATCAGGGAAATGGCGTAGACGATGAGTGCGGAAGAGAGTGCGGAGAGGACGAAGAATTTCATAGCCGCTTCGTTGGAATTAGGATCCTTCTTCCTGAAGGCTGTCAGGGCATAGGTAGGAATGCTCATCAGCTCCCAACCAACGTAGAGAAGTATCAGATCCATTGAGGCTGCCAGGACAATCATTCCGAGGGTCGAGAGGAGCAGAAGTCCGAAGAACGGTCCCTTGTTGGGATCCTCTCGCATGTATTGCAGCGAAGCGATGGTCACGAAGATCGCGACGATCAGTAGGACTCCTGAGAAGAACAAAGTAAACAGATCAACTTGGAAGCCCCCGAAAGATACTGGCGAAGGGCTTGTGAACCCAAGCCATACTGTGGAGACTAGGGCGATTGCCAGACCTAAGATACAGACGAAGGGGGCGAGACCGAGTTTCGATTTTCTGAAATGGAGAAAGCCAGCAGGAGTGGCGAGCAGTCCAAACACTGCTAGGCTGAGAAACGGGGTCAGCGAAAGTAGAGCCAATCTAGATCATCTTGCTCCGAGACCAACTATGGTTCCAACCCATTTCTCCACTGTCGGTGCTATCACGCTCCCTAGTATTGGGGGCGGATACACTCCGAAGATCAGCAATGGCACTAGAAATGCGACAAGGATCAGGATCGAGTGAAGATGCAGCTCGTTCTTGGGACCCTCTGGAGGGGTCATGGCAACTCGTCTCAACATCCAGAGGAAGTATCCGACGGTTAGAGCTGGAGCAACTATGGCGATCGCGAAGAGATAGCTCACGCTAAGAGCGCCCTGGATCACGAGGTATTCACTGATGAAGTTGGCAAACCCCGGAACCGCCATGGCGGCCATCGAGGCCAAGAATAGGAGTGAAACTGTCTGAGGCATCTTTCCTCTCAGTCCTTTCAGTTCGTCGATATTCCTGGTTCCTGTACGCTCATGGATGTATCCTGACATAAGGAAGAGCATTCCCACCGCGAGTCCGTGGCTGAACATCTGAAAGACTGCTCCTGAGACTCCTGCAACTGTTGCCGTGAACGCTCCGAGGAGAACGTACCCCATGTGATTGACGCTGGTTAGGGCAATCATTCTTTTGATGTCCCTAGCGACGAGCGCAACGGATGCCCCGTAGATCATGGTGATGAGGCCGATGGTGGTAAAGTAGGGCCAGAGAACGCTCACTGCCTTGGGGAAGAGTAACAAGTTGTACCTGATCAATCCGTAGCCTCCCATCTTGAGCAGCAAGCCTGCTAGCAGCACGCTGACGGGGGCAGGAGCCTCCACGTGCGCATCAGGCAACCATGTGTGAAGTGGAAATATGGGAAGCTTGACCGCGAATCCGGCGAAAGTTGTGATAGCTACTGCGAGCTGAAGAGGGAGGGCAAGATTCGGAATTCTCGCTGCCAGAACATCATAATCGAATGAGGGACCTCCAGGGTAGGCCGAGGTTCCAGTCCAGGCGTATAGGGCAAGAAAGCCGAACAGCATCACTGCGCTGCCTGAATAGGTGAAAATGAGGAATTTCAGGGAGGCATATTTCCGGCGGGGGCCGCCCCAGATTCCGATGAAGAAGAACATCGGAATGAGAACGATTTCCCAGAAGAGATAGAACAAAATCAGGTTGAGAGAAGTGAAGACGCCGATTATTCCTGTTTCGAAGATGAGAAAGAGAGCATAGTACTCCGCGTGTCTGAAGGTGATCTGATCCCAGGATCCCGCGGCGGACAGGAGGCTTAGAAACGTGGCTATCATCAGGAGTGGAAGGCTGATCCCGTCAATCCCGACTTTGTAGTTGAGTCCAAAGGACCCGGCCCAGGGAAGGCTCTCAGAGAGCTGGAAGCCCGCCTGGCCATATTGGAAAACAACCAGAATTAGGATCGAGATGGCGAAGACGATCGCTGTGGTCCCTACTCCCAGAATCTTTGCCATTTTCGGGTTCTTCCTGCCTAGCAGAAATGTCGGCGCTGCGAGAACCGCGGGGAGAAATATGGCGATTGATAGTAGTCCAATCATTTAGGTCGCGCCAACGACGAATAGCATGTAGGTGAGGAGGAGGATTATTCCGATGGCGAACGCGATGACGTATTGCTCTGTCACCCCCGACTGAAGCTTTCGGAGGAGGTTACTGAGCCGGGACCCGTACGATGCTACCTCGTTTGCGGCTCGGTCGACAACTTGAGTGTCGAGTTGATCACTTGCCCGCGAATAATCCATTATGTCCCGACCAATCGTGTTGTTTAGCCTGTTCCAGATCCCTTGTTCAACGTACCTGTAGAGTCCTCGGCTGGCGGCGAGCAGCCCCGTAACGAAGACTCTGTAGTAGATCGCGTCGAGATACCAGCGTTTGTACAGGAATCGCTGGATCGGGTTCATTCCAGTTTTGAAAACATAGTCTTTCCGGAAGTAAATTAGGTAGGCAATTGCTCCCCCGACTGCAGCGACAACTGTGCTCACGGACAGCAAGAGGAGGTCAGTAAGAGCGGAAGCTGAGCTGATTCCCGCTGGAAACTTGTAGAGCGTTGAACTGAAAGTACCCGCAATATACGTGGTCAGAGGACCACTGTAGAACGGGTAGGCTAGTCCCAATCCCAGGCTGCCAACGGCGAGAAGAAGATAGGGAATGAGCATCGTGAGGCCAGCTTCGTGTGGATGCTTTCCACCTTCCATGAGGTCCTCAACATGCTTGCTAGGCTTTCCTGCAAGCGTGATGCCCAACATTCGAACTGTATAGAAACCTGTAACGAATGCGGTGATGAGTGCTAGTCCATAGAGGATGTATTGTCCTCCGAGAAAGCTTAGAGAAAGTATCGCGTCTTTCGTCCAGAACCCGCTGAAAAGTGGAATGCCCATTAGGGAGAGCCCTGCAAGGAGCATCGAAGCTGAGGTAAACTTCATCGCCTTTGCGAGTCCTCCCATTTCGTCCATGAAACGGGATTCTGCGACGTGTAATACCCATCCCGCGGCGAGGAAAAGTGAAGCCTTGAACACAGCGTGGCTGAGAAGGTGAAAGAGTCCAGCAGTATAGCCTGCGAGAAAGTTGGCGCTGAGCCCTGCCATTCCGAGGGCCAGCATCATATAGCCGATCTGCGAGACCGTGGAGTAAGCCAGTACCTTCTTTATTTCGCGAGCGACTGCGGCCTGACTTGCCGCTAAGAGTGCTGTAAACGCTCCTATCCAGGCGATGACGCCGAAGAATTGCGACACTTGGTTGAACTGAGAGAGGGCGATGAAGAATACGGGTCCCATCCTTCCGGTAAGGAAGACTCCGGCCTTGACCATTGTTGCAGCGTGTATTAGCGCGGAGACTGAAGCGGGACCGGTCATAGCGTCGGGAAGCCATTCCTGCAAGGGAAACTGCGCCGACTTTCCGATTGGTCCTCCAAAGAACAGCAGTGCCGTGGGAAGTAGGAGCCCGAGTCGAGCCAGATTCGCAGCCCAGCCTCCTGGACCCCCTATCTGGGCTAGCAGCAGGTCGTAATTGAAGGTCCTTGCGAAAGCGTAGATCAGAAAGATTGCGATCAGTAGCGCGATGTCTCCGATTCTTGTCATCACAAATGCCTTCATTCCTGCCTTCGTGGGTGAGTATTCTTCCGAGACCCCGAGAGCTTTGTCCCCTGGGCTACCTACCCAGTACTTTGGCTCGTCTCGGTAGAAGTGGCCGATAAGTGCGTACGAGCAAAGGCCTACGCCTTCCCAACCGAAGAACATCATCAGGAGATTGTCGGCGAGGACTAGCAACAGCATGTTTCCGATGAAGAGGTTCATGAAGAACCAGTATCGCGTCATACCGAATTCGCCTTTCATGTAGCCAATGCTGTAGATCATGATGAGGAGGCTGATCCAAGCGACGATGTTTGCCATGAAGAGGCTGAGAGGATCGACCAGAACGCCTGCTGTGATTCCCAGCGATGGAATCCAAGGGACCATATAGTCCC
>VBAY01000031.1 GCA_005883085.1 Candidatus Bathyarchaeota archaeon | reverse complement strand
CCTGGTAAGCTAGGCTGGTTCAGGAATGCTGTGTTGTAGACTTTGAAGCCGCCAACTTCTTGGATTTCGGCGGTCATGAAGATGAGCCGGTGGGAAGGAACGCCGCAACTCGATTGATGAGGGGTTAGAAACTGGTAGTAGTAGACAGTTCCTCCTGCCGCAGCTATGATGACCAAACCTAGCAAGCCAACGACCGGCAGATGCCTCTTCGGAACTTGCATGATCCATCAATCACTTCGCTTGACTTGATATACGGTATATATGAACCGCCGCAGCGAACGCGACCAGAACCATCCCGATTTCAAGCAAGACAAAATTGTTCAGGTTTTCCACTAAGGCTCGGAAAATGGACACGTCTAGAAACACTTGCAGTAGCAGCAATCCCCCTAATAGCGAATAGACTTCGCTCTTGGAAAACATGTACGGCTGCAGTCTCCGAAATGGTATGGGCTTTCTCGCAGCGCGAAGAGCATCTATCTTAGCGCGCCTCCACCTTACGAAGGCGTAGGTGAAGCCGTATCCCAGAGCGATTGCCAACAGCAGTGATCCGAAGAAGAGGGTCGGGTCGATCACCAATTGTCCTGGATCCGTAAGGACGACGAGTGGGTTTGCGGCTCGGAAACCCCATACGGTAACTATCGCGATCTGGCCCAGAGATGCCACGCCGAGGGCAACCCAAAAGGGCCGGTCGATCATCGCTATCTTCCTCCCGCGATCAAAGAACGGGGCCACGGTGAAAATCAGGACGAATACTGCAGGGATTATGGCTCCCGCTATGAAAGGTGCGAGTCCTCTAACCCTGATGAAAGCGTAGAGGCTGGTGAAGTACCATTCTGGAAACGTGATCTGGGTCTGGACGTTCGGGTCATACTTGATGCCGACATCTACCGGGAAGAGTCCGCCCATGATCAAGATAACTCCCGTGATTGCAGAGGCGACCGGTATGTCCAGAACGAGATTACGTGGAAGGTGAACAGCCATTATTGCCAGCATGATTATTGGTATTATGAACACGTGGAATGCGTAGAATCGAATTGCAAGGTCGTTGAAGCTAAACCCGAATATTATTCTGGCGAGGTCGGCGCCGATCACGGGACTGTAAAATGTAAGTGTTTGTCCAATGTTTATTGCTAGTTGTCCTCGAATGTTAAAGATCAAATCATAACCCGTGTACGCCTCGATGACGGTGACGACTCCGAGGATAATTCCTGTCACCCAGAGAATCTCGTATCGAAGCTTGTACCGGCCTCCAAAATACTGGTAGAACATGTGCATAACTGCGAGGAGAACCATAGCGTTGGATGCGTGGTAGTGGATGTTCCGGATGATCGATCCCCAGGCCACATTGGTGTTTATTGATTGTACGCTGTTGTAGGCTTGATTGCAAGTTGCTGTAGGAACATAGCTGGTCCCGTTGGCGGCCGGTGGACAATTGCCGAAGAAGGGTGTAAAGTGGAAGAGCAAGAGAGCGCCTGTGATGCCGAGTAGGATGAACACGATCAGTGTTAGCATTCCTAGAAAGCCCATCGGGCTGATGAACCTGGATGGAAAGACTATCTTGAGTCCGAGGAGAAGTGTTCGCTCCAGCCTCTCCCAAGTCCACTTTAGGAGGGCGATGATAGGGTCGAGGACGCCCTTCTTTTTGCTACTGGGTGCGGCCAATTCCGGGTTCTCCAATCAACGTCCCGACGGCGCTTATCTTTCCGTTTGCGTCGACTGAGAGCTGGACTTCTGGAAGAGGATTCAGCCCGAGATCATACGCAGGCCCCGCGACGGGGACGCCATCAACTAGCCGGTATTGTGATCCGTGGCATGGGCATTGGAGTCTAAATTCACCCGAAGCAGTATCATAGCCCGGATTGACTAGACATCGTAGATGGACGCATGTAACGTTGAATGCTACTACGTGTTTGAGGGGCTCCTCCGAAGGGTGCAATGGGTTCACTAAACCATCAGGAAGTCTCGCTATCACGTTCTTGTAGTAAGGACTGACAGAGGAATCGTAGGGATAGTAGAAGAATTCTGAATAGTTTATCGGTTGAAATTCCCCCACCTTTCCCTTAACATCCTTGTACCGATTATCGAGTGTTGTCCAGTCTATGATCTCCTCGCTTGTCGATGACGAGGGAATGAGCGGTCCTAGAATTTGGCCTGATGCGCCGACAGAGGCCGCTGCTAGAACCACTGATGCAGCCACCGCTCCTTGCAGAAATCTCCTTCGCGAGATTAGAGGATTCTTGATCCGCACCGCCGAAGCGGGCGTTGAGGCAGGTGGAGGTGTGGAACTAGGAGGAGGCGTGGTGGTCGTGGACGCACTAGCCTTCTTATCGTCCATGAGCATGTCCTCCGTTACTCAAGAATAATTTTGGCTCGGTTCGTTTCCACGCTATTAAAGACTTGTCTATATCATACGGAGGAGAAAGACTTGACATTTGTCTTCGGAAACAATATAACTACGGAAACTCGGGGGATGCCAAACTCATTCGCCGAGCTAATGGTGATCCAATTTGAATCGCGTCATCGCAACTCTCACATTATTCCTAGGTTTAGCGGCCATGATGCTGGGCGTCTACTCGGAACAATGGACCATCATCGAACGAGCAGTGCGTCAGTTCGTTCCCTTCCTTAGCTAGGCTAGACAACCCAATGCAACCTGTTGCCACAAGCGAACCGAAAATCGGCGTCGCTAAGAGAGTATGGCAGAGGTTACGGCGTGGTAGAATTTACTATTGGCCAATTAGGACCCTTGTGCAGCTAGGATTCTTCCTATTGTTCGCCGGCCTCGCCATAGCTCGTCTGAATCCTTCATTTGATGGAGCGCGATCATGGGTTGTACTCCCGGTTGTTGCCAGTGTAAAGGCACAGGGCGGGATCGGTTCAACGTTAGATGCGACTACGCTCCTCTTGTCGCAAGCGGTCTTTCCTTGGTTGCCGATCGGGATAATGTTCGTGGTCGGGGCGGTCCTGGGGAGATTCATGTGCGGCTGGATCTGCCCAGTCGGCTTCCTTCAAGACGTCATCACCGGAATCAAGGGAAGAGTCGATTCCGTCCAGACACGCACCCACGAATACTGGATCCGATTGAAATACGTTCTAGTCGGGATTACTTTCTTGATCAGTGGTACCCTCGGTCTCGCTCTCTACTACGGTGTAGGATCAGATTACAAGCAAAGTCTCGGATCCGACCTAGCCTCAGGGCTCTTTATCGCTATAACCCCTGACGGCACACTCTTCGGAACACTACCAGTCCTACTTGCCCATTCATGGAGATTCCTCGGAACAGCTCAAGCGTCTGACCTCTCCGCCGCCAACCTTGGCTCCTGGCTAGGAAGCATATCTGCACTCACATGGATCAACATTCTTATACTCATCGGATTCATCTACGCGGCATGGCGTATCCCCCGATTCTGGTGCCGATACATCTGCCCGGTCGGAGGCATCATGGCAGTCTTCCAGAAGAACAGCCTACTCGGAATGCACCGGGATCCTATCAAATGCTCGAACTGCAAGGAATGCGAGACTGCATGTCCTATGCAGATTCCAATACTGGACCTGGATTGGAAAAAGTTCAACGACTCGGAATGCATCCTTTGCATGGCATGCATAGATGCCTGCCCCGCTGGCGCACTCTCGCCCAAATTCCCATAGCATAACATCCCCGCATTCATTCATGGAGTTTGAGAATAGAATGACTCGATAGACGGAAACCGTTAACTCTTTTTACGAGACATAGTGTAAGAACAACGCGCGGGAAACATGAAAAGAACAATTGTTACTGCCTGCGTCTTATCATTACTCCTTCTAGTTACAGTTCCCGCGGATGGAGTTCCCTCGCTGCAAAAAGGAACTCAAGCAAACTACAATCTGTCAGCTTCGATATCATTCCTCCAGGCTTGCAATATCGGACCCTCAACATCGACCAACATGGTTGTATGCCCCATGATAGCGACTACGCCATCAACGGTCGACATCAACGGGACACTTGGATGGACGGTCATAGATCTCAACGGTACAACCGCCTCTTTGAACGTCACCCGAGACCTCACAATATCCAACGGCGACGCCGGCACGTCAGTCGCTCATACCCTTGGTAGTTTCGCAGAGTCCATCAATCTGGCGACTCGGATAACTACTCTCCTCCCGCTTATCATGCCGGAAATCGATCAAGCCCTTCAGATGGCTCAGACCAACATGGCCACTAGTTTTCCCCAGGGCGCCAACTGGACCTCGTCAGTGTCGATGGTCGACAACTCGATGATGCATCGATCATTCTACACCATATGGTGGGTGAACGGACCCATCAAGCTGAACCAGACAATTCCAGTACTCGTGCTACCAACCAACGCCACGGCAACGACCAGTGTCGATCTCGGTGGCACGATTGGAATTCGGGCAGCGTGGACCTTGGCCTTCAACATTTCCCGCTGGCTGCTCTCTCCTGATCCAGTAGCAGCCTCGACATCATCGATGCCGCTGGGTAACAATTTGGAACTAGCTTTCGCTTTCAACTACGACCAGACTAGCGACCTGCTTCTCAGCGCGAGCGTAGACATTCATCTCGGGTTTGGGAAAGCAATGACAATCCAACCAAATCCATGCGATCCTTCCATCTCGTCTATTATGTGCCCCGCACCATCTACCCCGATAACGATTGTGAGAGAATTCGGAATCGATGTTCAGGCCTCGCTCAAGCTCGCAAGCACCAACGTGGATCTTGGCCATCGTCTGACACTGACAGGCTCTCCTCGAACCGGAAATAGTAAGTCTCAGACTAGTACAGCGTCGGGGTCGAACCCGGGAACCAGCACTGGGGGCGACGCTAGTTCAGAGACCGGTCGCACAACCAGTGGAACCGGACACCCCACGAACAGCCCGGCACAGCAAAAACCCTTTCCAATGCAGGCTAGGTGGATGCCGTGGGTCTATGGTATTCTCGGGACAGTTGCTGCGGCGGTTGTTGGGGCTGGTATCTGGATTGCCAGACGACGGACGAAGAAAACAGCGCCGACGACATCTGTGCTCTGATGCCACGGACCTTAGTCGTAGCTCACAAGGCAAGAAAGTAGATGTTCGTCTAAGCTGAACTCCTCGATCTCACGGCTGTGAACTCGTACCCCTATAAAGGGGCAAAACTAAAGGGAAGGTCAGGTTGAACCTAACAGAGGTCCTAGAGGTGAACGAGTCTTGTGGAGTGGGTCCAAAGCAGTCCTGCTAGGCATCGGGTGGGGGTTGGGTCAGGTTTTTTTTCTAGCAATACTCTTCGCAGGGGGCGTTGCTCAAACCTCTGATGCACTCCTGCCGTCGCTAGTGGTCTTTGGATTCGCAGTAGTGGCGGGGTACGCCCTTTCAGACTTGCGCGACAACGTCGGGGCTCTGATTCTATCTTTGATTGTGACCCTCTTGTCGTTCTACCTTCTTGCTGTTCTCGGAAATCCGCTTACCCCCCTCTCGTCTGACGACCTTCGACGCATCTTCGCGTTCTATCCAATTGCCTTCTTCATCGTAGGGCTAGGAGGCAGTTTCGCCGGGATGGCCCTGTCTGGAAGCATTTCACAGATTGACAGCCGACATACAATCCACATCAGCCCGCATCGAATAGTGCTTCTGGCGTTGTTTCTGGCTACCCTGTCCTTGGGTAGCAGTCTGCTTGTACAATTTCAGATCGCCCGCTTGGAGAGAACGATCAACTTGGAAAATGTGCAAGTCGTTAAACAGACAATTCTCGCTTGGGACACGGGGACCGTGAATATCTCTGCCAACTTCGGACCGGTGCAAAAGAGCTCGGGCGTTTTAGAGGTATCATATCTTTCTACGGGTTGCACGACGTACTATATCCTAATCCTGGATTCGCTAGTGACCCTGAAAAAGGGCCCGGGGGTCGGTTGCGAATATGGAGGAGCTAGAATTCCATTCGTGAGCAGTCCACGATTAGGAGAGACATCAGTGAACTTTACAGCTTGGTTCCATAACGACGACTGTTCGCCATCGGGGTGCCCTGCCGGCTCAATGATCTACAAGGTAACGATATACCACTGAGAGCCCCTCCTCACGACATGCGCTTGATGCTCGATCGAGTGCGACTTGCCAAAAGATGCCGGATTAGCCTCGTAGTCAGCGAAATGGTCTCCCGGATAAGGCGACCCCTAAGATCCTCAAATCGCTTCTCACGCGTCAGGATTCGGTTCCCTCCTCGTGAGCCGCGAATCAGTTGAGGATCCATAAGGTTGTCTGTGGGAACCGTATCTCAAGTTCGGTTCCCCTCTAAGGTCTCAAGAGAGCCTTGAGTTCGACCCCTTCTTAGATTTGCTCAGGTGAGTCGCAGGGCCCCGAGATACCAGTCCCCTTAACATTATGTCCGCCCATTTCCGCTCTATTGGTTCAGGGCGGAGATATACTGCGAATCCGGGAACTATCAGCTCAATCCCTGCCAACAGTCAAGAAGGTCGCTTTACGACTCCGTGAGGTTTTGCAATTACTGGCAATGCCACGTGTCAATTCTACGAGAGCGGCGGGCTTCTCCGCCACATTTTGATCCTAAGGATCCAGACGCCGGCTAACAGAGTCGCGCCTAGGCACATCAAGACCAGTCCGAGGCCAAAGTTTGGACCCGAGGTGGTGCAAGGGCCGAAGAGCAGAAACCGGCACGAGGGCTGAAGCAGAGCATAGCCTATGATCACGGTCAAGGAACCACTGGGTTTGGTGGGCCTGGGATAGGACAAGGCTTTGACTCACCAGGTTGACCGTTCCGTAATCGACCTCTAAGCCGATGTGCTGATCCAACTAATGCGGGCCCGCTCCCGAAGCGTCAAGTTCGAACGCATCTCGGAAAACACGTTAGGGTTCAGCTCCCTGCTTGGGACTCGTGAATCAATTCAGGGTCCTTCAAGGTATCTGCGGGAATCGAACCCAGGTTCGGTTACCTAAGAGCCGGGGGTGGGAGTCGAACCCACGTTAGCCATCCATTCCTGGATGCTTACTACGGGTTGCTACGAGATGTTTCTGCAGCCCGTCGCCTGAGCCGATCGGCCTTCGGTGGACATGCCAACCCCGGCCTTTTTCCCCCGGCGATTTTGACCGAGCTTGTCGGAACCGTATAAGCTTGTTGAAAATTAAGGGGGCAGGTCCCGATTATCAGAGTATCTCTTTCCATACTTCGCTTGCCACTTGCCTTGCGATTTCTTCTGTCTGGACATTCCCGATCAATAGTCTTCCCGTTTTGAAGACTGACACCCTGTGATCCTGTTTAGTGTACACGAAGACGGATTCCGAGCTCGCTACGACTGATTCTTTGGGAATCTTGGTGTTGAGAGATTGGAGATCTAGCACAATGCCGTGTTCAGGCAACACGTTAGCTACATTGTCACCGCACAGCATGATCGCGTTGTCGTCATGAATTGTTTGTGAGGGAGAGCGGCTGCATACGGGGCAGTCCTTTCGTCTCACAATTTTCGTAAATAGAAAATCCGGTCCAGCGAGATCCACGGTCAACAATTGTCCAAGAATTGCTGTTGGCAATGCGAGAAGTCTCTTCGTAGCCTCGGATGCTGCGAGAGTTCCGATCAGTCCTACTATTGTAGCGGTGACTCCAGCAGTCTCGCAAGATTCAACGGACTCCGATTCGGCGTATGGTATCATGCATTCAAGACACGGGGTGTCAGGTGGATTGAACAGGGAAATATGACCCTGATTCGCAACCGCGCTGGTGAAGAGATACGGAACGTGATTCTCTGTAGCGAACCTGTTCAAAACGTATCTTGCCCGGAAATTATCCGTTCCGTCAACAATCAGGTCCGTAAGGCCTAGAAGCTCTGTAGCATTCTCTGTTTGAAGAGTTTCAGTTATTGGTTCAGTTCTGGTCCATGGGTGGCGTGAGTTCAGTCTTTGTGAGAGCGCTTCAGCTTTCGGCAGGTGGAGGTCTTGGTAATCTACGCCGATAAGCCGGTGCAGGTTGCTCTCCTCAACAACATCCTGATCGATAAGTTTCAGAAATCCGATTCCTTGGCTCGCCAGAAAGTAGGCAGCAGCACTTCCAACACCCCCTGTCCCGACAACTGCGACTTTTGCCGATTGCAACCTCTCCAAACCGGCCTGCCCAATTTCCGGTACAGCGGTTTGCCGCGCGAAATAACTCAACATTTGTGCGCTCA
>VBAY01000030.1 GCA_005883085.1 Candidatus Bathyarchaeota archaeon | reverse complement strand
CCCACTCTAGACGACGTCTTTCTCAATCTTACCGGGCGTAGGGTTTCGGAGGAGGGAAACTAGCCATGAGGAGTCGAATCTACACTATCATCAGCGGACACTTCAAGAGTTGGTACCGCAGCAAGAGCAACATATTCTGGACCATCGCCTTCCCACTCCTCCTAATCGTCCTCTTCGGAGCAATATTCGGAAACGGAAGCACCAAATTCGACCTATACCTCCAAAACCAGGACTTGACTGGGAACGTCCCGACTCCTCTATCCCAAGGCTACGTCAACGTGCTGAACCAGACCGGCGCCTTCAACCTCCACATAGTCGCAGCAGAGCAACCAGACCCGCTGACATATGTGAAAAAGGATGCTCAACTCCACAATCAAGGCCAGAGACTGCTAGTCATACCCTTAGGCTTCAACGCTACTATCATGAGTGGAAAGAATGCGACTGTTCAACTCTACATGGACCAAAGCGACCAAGCCTCCGCATCACTCGCTGGAATAGTGCACTCAGTCACCGTCTCATATGCAGCTGCCATCGCCAACGTGCCCGACCACCTAGTTGTTCAACAAGTCGGCATCGTAACCCGGAATATCCGCTACATCGACTTCTTCATCCCCGGAGTAATCGGCATGACCCTCCTCACCACCGGCGTCTTTGGCGCAGTCAACACGAACGGACGCTACCGCGAGCTGAAGATCATCAAGAAACTCGCCACCACACCCCTCAGCAAGATAGAATGGATACTTGGCATGGTTGGCTACCAGATGATCTTGGCGACCATATCGCTCATCGTCATTCTCTTCTTCGGCTATGCCATCTTCGGGGTGACAGCTACCATCGACATTTACACCGTCGGACTTGTGGTAGCAGCCGCCCTCCTCTTCCCAGGCATCGGAATGGTAC
Organism: Candidatus Bathyarchaeota archaeon; assembly: GCA_005883085.1. Taxonomy (GTDB): domain Archaea; phylum Thermoproteota; class Bathyarchaeia; order 40CM-2-53-6; family 40CM-2-53-6; genus 40CM-2-53-6. The sequence goes on along the minus strand of VBAY01000030.1, from coordinate 5,732 downwards.
TCGCAAACTTCGTAAAAGAAGCAGAGAGCGCCGACGCCGCCGCCAACGCGATAACATTCCCCATGATGTTCCTGGCCGGAACCTTCTGGCCCCGCGACACACTGCCCTATATCATGAAGATCATAGCCAACTTCATGCCACTAACATACGTGAACGATGGACTGCGAGACGCACTGATCTACGCGGAACCGGCCCAAGCATTGACAAACACGATCATCGCCCTAGGCTTGGCGGCATTCTTCATCGTACTCGGCAGCGTACTGATGAACTGGAAAGAAGAATAGACCCGAGCATAGCCACGCGCAAATCCAACCTTAAATTCGGGACGATAAGAGAATCTCGCTCATGGGCTCCTTATCGTCTGCCAAGACCCTTGGCGGGATCGGTGGGATTCTTGTATTCCTCCCTGGCGTGAGCTTGGTCGGATGGATACTCATTCTTCTGGCAACAAAGGAAATCTCCGAAAGCGTTCAGGACAAGACCATTTTTGATGACGCCACCCTCGCAGCTATAACCGCAGTAATTGGGGCAGTTGTCTTTTCCGGGCTAATCTTCCTCTACTTCTTCGGCGGCCCCTTTGGCTTTGGCCCTGCATTATTCATACCATTCCTGGTCGCCCTCGGCACCTTCTGGGTTTTCACGGTCATATCTGCCACCTTTCTCAAACGTTCATACGAGAAGATATCACAGCGACTTAACGTAAGCGCGTTCGCAACAACCGGTTTACTTTACCTAATTGGAGCGGCACTCACGATCGTATTCGTAGGCTTCCTGATCATCTTAATTGCCTTGATCTTCCAAGTCGTCGCGTATTTCTCCATCCAAGATCGGCCACCGTCGTCGGGCTGGAGTCAGTCTACCCCGCAGACCCTTTCATCCGTTCCAATGCCTCAGCAACCAGCAACGCCCCAGCAGCAACCTCAGGTCGAGTCAAAATTCTGTTTCAAATGCGGTGCCAAGCTTCCTAGCGTCGCGGTGTTCTGCACCAGCTGCGGCGCAAAACAGTCGTAGCCGAACCGAATTTGGAGATAACTTGCGTTACTGCGTCAGTCGCACTAGAATACTACCACTTTCAACCTTAACATCATAGACAGGCTCTGGCCTCGTGGCGGGACCTCTCTTCACCGCGCCATTAGTGACATCGAAATGGGACCTGTGCAACGGACATTCTACCTCATGACCTTCAAGAATACCCTTGTCCAAGGGCCCACCCAGGTGGGTGCAGACATTTCCAATAGCGTAGTACTTGCCCTTCACGTTGGCAACTAGAACCTGTTGACTACCGACGATAACCTTTCTCATCTTTCCTTCAGGAATCTCGCTGGCAGAGGCAACGCGGACGAAATCAGCCACACTCTTCGCCACGGCTCTGGCAGTAGTTTTCTGATCAGTTTTAGCTCTTGCTAGAGAGGAAATTCCCCTTATCCGTCGAGTTTCTTATTGGGAAATCCCTGAGAAGCGTTCACCAGCTCGCTCCAAGTCATAATCCTTCAAGGTTTTTAGGCAGTTAGAAGCCGACAAGCCCCCGGTCGCCTCCGTGAACCCGTTCAATAATCCCGTTGTCCTCGACATACTAGCAAGGTACAGGTCGATCGCCGCGATGACACATGCTTCGTCCCTCTTGGGCTGGGACCTCGAGATCAACATGCCAGAGGCAGGAGCCAGCGCCAGAGGCCAAGCACAATCAGAGATCGAGCTTCTCCGGCAGAAAATGACCATCGACCTGACGGGTCCTGTTGAGAAAGCTGACAAGCTGAGGGCGCTCAACGATGCCGAAAAGGGTGTTGTCCGCGTAGTTAAGAGAGAACTCAATTATTACCAGAAAGTTCCGCCGAAACTAGTGGAAGAATTACAAAAGGCTACAATTGATGCGAATATTCCGTGGAGAGAAGCGAGAAAGAAATCCGACTTCACTATTTTCAAGCCCCATCTCGAGAAAATAACTGAGCTGAAACGGGAAGAAGCAAACCATCTCGACCCGTCAGGAGACCCGTACAATGCGCTCCTGGATCTGTCCGAGGAAGGACTGACAACCACTGACCTTGACAGGATCTTTTCCGAACTTATCCCCCAGCTCAAGAAGATCCTCTCCAAGACTCTCTCCCAGGGCGTCTTTCCAAAGAAACATGCTTTGGAGGATGCAGATTATGATGTTAACTCGTTGAAGCAGGTGAATGAGAGGATTCTTCGGCTGCTGGGCATGCCTGAGAAGAGGTTCCGGCAGGACGTTTCCACTCATCCCTTCGCGGTCAGGATAGGAAGCGATGACGTGAGAATAACGACGAGGTATGAGCCTAAAGATTTCAAGGCATCAATGTTCGGACTAATGCATGAGTGCGGCCACGCCCTCTACGAGCTTCAAGTAGACCACGAGCTACAGTTCACACCAACCGCCTCAGGCGTATCTGCAGGCGTTCATGAATCGCAATCCAGATTCTGGGAGAATATTGTCGGAAGGAGCAAAGAGTTCGTCCCGCTGCTCTACCCCCTTCTGAAGGCTAACCTGAGCTTTGTAACCCGTTATGACCAGAAGCAACTCTACTCGTACTTCAACACTGTAAAACCGAGCCTGATCAGGGTGGAAGCGGACGAGCTGACCTACAACTTCCATATCGCGATGAGGTATGAGCTTGAGAAGGAACTCCTACAGGGAAAGATCAAAGTCTCAGAGCTCCCCTCCGTGTGGGATGATATGATAGAGGATTATCTCGGCAAGAGGCCTGACAAGGACGCTGATGGAGTTCTCCAGGATATACACTGGAGCTGGGGACAGTTCGCCACCTTCCCCGGTTATTCTCTCGGAAACATCATCGCCGGAATGCTCTGGAGCGCTCTAACAAAGAAGGGATTGCTCCCGATCAAAGGAGACAAGAGCATAGCTCTTCTAAAGAGCTGGCTAGCGGAAAACATTCACAAACCGGGGTCAACATATTCGCCGAAGGAGCTGCTTAACCGGGTCTTCGGCAAAGGATACGATCCATCAGGACTCGTCGGCTATCTCGAGAACAAGTACATCACAATGAACTGAATCACCTCAGTTCAGATCGATGCCAAAATGCCGTCGTAGCAGCATGGCAAATTCTTCAGGGTCCTTGACTAGTCGCTCACTCCTCCTACCTCCTCGGGTCACAATGAACTTCGTATCAGTAAGCGATAGTCTCCCGTTGGAAGTGAGGCGAGTGCATATGCGGCCTTTTCTGAAGTGCGATCTTGGAGAGGTTTGTTGCCAGCGGCATCTCGGAATAAACTCCTTCAGCTTTCGCGGCCGCAGGCTAAACAGGTATTGAGGCTCCCACACACCATTTCTTTTCGGCTTCCGAGACAGCAGGGTCCAGCCATCTCTCCGAGTGAAACGGTACTGTTTCTCACGGTCAGGTTGTGGACCTGACATGTCGAGCCGTTTTGGTTCTGTGAAAGAGTCGCCGAATCCCACGTCGACGAGCCACGGATGTTCGAGCTGCACGAGCAAGGTCATGTGATCGAAGTTTGGACTGAATCGTCCACCCTCCTGGGCGACACGTGCTGAGAGCATGGATACTTTGAAGCCCAAATCATCTAGTAGAGTGGCAAACAAGCCGTTCAGCTCGTAGCAGAATCCTCCGCGATGTTGCTTGATGATCTTGTCATAGAACGCGTTCTTGCTCAGGACTATTGGCCTCCCGAGGTGAATGTCGAGGTTCTCAAAGGGGATCGAGAGAAGATGCTTCAGGTGTAGTCTGCGCAGAACGTCAGGGTTGGGTCGAATTCGCTCACGGTACCCGATTCGGGCCAAGTAGGCCTTAGCGTCCATTAGCGTCTCGCAACTTGTGCTAACTTTAATCTCCTTAGGTCGATAGGGCTGGAGCATCTTGGAACTTGGACTCAAGGACAAGGTAGCTCTGGTCCCGGCTTCGAGCAAGGGAATAGGGCTCGGCGTGGCCAAAGTTCTCGCTTCGGAAGGCTGCAAGGTAGTAGTCTCTTCAAGGAACCAGGACTCGATCTCAAAGGCCCGGGACACGATTGCGAAGGAAACTGGAAACAAGAATGTGCACTCGGTAACTGCAGATCTGGCCATCAAGGCCGACATCGATCTTCTCATAGATCAAGCCACTGGCAAGTTTGGCACGATAGATATTCTTGCCTACAATACCGGCCCGCCCAAACCTGGAACGTTCGCCGATCTCACCGACGCTGACTGGGAGCAAGGCGTGAAACTGCTTCTGATGAGTGCCATCTGGCTCACAAGACGGGTGCTTCCAGGGATGGTTCAGAGGAAATGGGGGAGGTTGATCTACATCACTTCTTCCACGTTGCGGCAGCCCGTCCCGAATCTAGTCTTGTCCAACACGGTCAGGCTGAGTCTTGCTGGGTTGTCGAAGTCTCTTGCACTCGAATATGGTTCGAGGGGGATAACCTCGAACGGGATCATGCAGGGACACATACTCACCGATAGGCAGAGACAGGTTGCCCAGGACATTTCATCAAGAACTGGGAAAAATGTGGAAGAATCGATGAGACAGATGCTCCAAGACGTGCCCACGGGAAGATACGGCTCGTCAGAGGAGGTTGGCTATCTCGTAGCCTTTCTCTCCAGCGACAAAGCGAGCTATATCAACGGAACAATGCTCACAATCGACGGGGGACTCATCAGATCCGTTTTCTAGCGTCCTAGGATGATTGCTCAAGCAACCCCAATCGCTGCAGAACAAGCAAAGCCTGGAGCGTCACCCACTTGCTGGGCTTACCTGCCTCTTCCAGCTGCAAAGTCCGGTCGGTACCCCATCCCTCCGTTACGAGTTCGCGCTCCTCCGGTCTTGACACCGTTTCAGTTCCATGCATTGAGTAAGAGTGTCGCCAGCCACGGTACACCGCCTCCAAGGGCCATCGTCCATCTACAAGTTGCTTAGCGCGCAACATTCTCAGCGCATCATCCATTCTCTCATCTCTCGGGACCCCCAGCTCTGCCAGGACCCGTAACCCGTGCAGGAAATCGTAACAGTAGTGCGTGGGATAGTGTATCTTCAGAAAATCGAACAGGACAACTGAATCATCCCTGTCGGATTTGTAGATCTTGTGTTTGAGAACAAATTCAGAGGAGCTGGCTGCGGCTTCTTTCCATTCCGCCCTGGGCTCGTGCGAGATCATCTCAGACAGCGCCCACATGGGCTCAACCGTTGCCAGAAAGGACCCGTGTTTCCCGGATGGAGAGCAGTTCCAAGCGGAGTCAGACAGCTGCTTAGAGAGTAGCCAATCCATCGCCTTCAGAATTCTATCATCTTTTGCATACCCCGCCTTTGCAAGCGCCCGAACCATGTTGCCAGTGTTGCAAACATGCGGCTCGAACGGTTTCTGACTCTTGGGACGCAGAGAGAACCCGCCTGTCTCAACATTGTGAAGCTCAAAAAAGTGCTCGGCCGCTTTCGCAAATCTTGGATCCTCCGAGGATACTCCAAGGTCCGCCAAGACCGCTAGCTGCCATCCTGTGGAGCTGAACTTTGGAACGTAGCATGATTCCTTGTTCTCCCAGAATGTGCTCTCTTTTTGTCTCGCGAAGATATTCGCGGCCCATCCTTCTCTTCCGATTCTCTGCTTGACTCTCTCAACGGAAGTATCTTGCCTGTCGCGTCCCATCAATTCAGTTAGCGTGAAGTATTGACTTGAGGGCTCGCTCTCTTCCAGCAACCATCTCGAGACGGTCGGTGAAAGGAGGCTTTCTTTCTGAAGCTGTTCCAATCCGATTCACGAATGCTATA
>VBAY01000102.1 GCA_005883085.1 Candidatus Bathyarchaeota archaeon | reverse complement strand
TATACATCGAGGACGATGGTACGGTCGCGCAACTGGTTTGATTGCCAATGGGTCCACGGAGGCTAAACCAATACGCACTTCCTAACGCCCCTAGCGCAAGGAGGACCACTGCAGCAAACAAAAGTCCAAGCCTTGGTTTCCCCACCGTATCATTCACGACCCATAATTGCTAACGACGATATTAATGGCATCTTTTTCCTCGACCATTTTTTCCTTAACCTTTTCTATTCCTGTATCTGTTCTCTTCTGCTAACTAATTTTCTCCTGCAACTTTTTCTATACATTCTCTTCAAAATTAAGCATGCTTTTCTCGACCCCCGGGGGTGGCTGCTTTTCTCGCGCCCCCGCCCTTCATGATCCAGGGTTGCCCACCCGCGAAATCGCCGATTATCAACCCTGATCCCGAATCTGGAAGCCATCCCCTTAATTGCATAGCAAACCCTTCTTGACGACTCGTCAGAACGCCATACCATCCAAGCCTGGTCTGTGCCCTGAATCGCCAGCCTCGCCCAAAAACCCTGCCAGACAGGAAATCGTTCCCGAGGGAGGGGGGGTCTTGCACACAGCATCCCGTGACGCAAGAGCAGTGTTTACCCTGCGGCTCTTTTCTCTAGATCGTTGGGACGCGGTAGTGGAAGAAGACCCAGAGAGATAGGAATATCCCCGCTAGGGATATTCCCAATAGAAGATAATCAACAGGCTTGAATCGCAGTTCGAACAGCGAGGTTCGGCCCTCTTTTCCGGGGAACCCACGCGCCTCAAGCGCTTCCGCCAGCTCGAGACTTCTCCTGATTGCGATCAGTAGGAGGGGAATCAAGATCGGAATATAGTTCCGGACCCGTTTCAACAGGTTTCCCTTATCCAGCTCAAGGCCCCTTGACCGCTGCGCATCCACCACTGTTTGGGCGTCCACTGCCATGGTAGGCACCAGCCGTACGGCGGTGGTGAAGGTGAAGGATAGGGCGTTTGGATAGCCCAGCCAGCGACGTGAGAGCCATCGGATGAATCCGACCTTGTCAATTGCCAACCCGAGATCGTCAGGGGAGGTGGTCATGAAGAAGAAGCTGAAAGTCGTCATCAACAAGAGAAACCGGAGGGTCAATGCCACAGCGTTCACGAGGGGTCCGGTGAAGAAGTTCACGACAAAGATCAAGGCTGAGAGGAACACGCCTGCTCTGAGAGATTGAACCCACCGCCTCGTAACACGGCCAACCATGAGCAGCGGAACTTGCACAATCAACAACCCTGCCAGCAGGTAGATGTTCGTGAACAGGAGTGAAGGAACGATAATCCCTATTACCAGCAGGAATTTTGCCCGTGGGTCCAGCCGGTGAACTGGAGTCTTGAGGCTTGAGAACTTGAATCCATTAAGAACTCTGAGCGACACGAAGCCTCACCTGCGACAACCTCTCCTCCAACAACATCTTCGCCCTGTGCACGTCAACAACGTCCCGTGGAAAACCAAAACCGGCTAGCTGGCTGAACAGCTTGGCCATCTGGGGCCTGACCAGCGATGCTTTCTCGATCAGGCCATCATCAGACAAGACCTCGTCCGCTTGTCCTTGTGCTACAATCTGTCCTTTGGACATGAGGACAATCTTCGGGTTGCACTCTGCTACAAACTCCACGTCATGAGTCACCATCACCACGGCCTTCCCCTGAGAGTTGAGTTGCAGGATGAAGTTGCGCAGCCGCTCCTTCTGCTGGTAATCCTGCCCGATCGTAGGCTCATCCAGAATCAGATAGTCCGGCTCCCAAGCCAAGACCGCCGCCAAGGCCACTCTCTTCCTCTCACCACCACTCAACAGGAAAGGAGAGGTGTCTGCGTAATGAGCCAGATCAAGAGCCTCAAGGGTCCTCTCTACCTGTTTCACTACGACGCCGGGCTCGAAGCCGAAGTTCTTCAAAGCAAACCCGACCTCCTCCCTAACAGTTTCCGAGAAGAGCAGATGATCGGGATTCTGAAACACAATCCCAACTTTTCTAGACAGCTGAGCCACGCTCTTCTTCATTGTGTCATCTCCATCTACCGTCACCCTCCCCATAGTCGGCTTCAACAAACCATTCAACTGCTTCGCCAATGTCGTCTTTCCCGCACCGTTCTCTCCCATGATCGCAAGAAAATCGCCGCTGTCAATCTTCAAATCGACAGAGTTGAGCGCGAGTTGACCGGACGGATGTGTGAACGAGACCTTCTCGACGAGGATCAGTTCCGGAGCCTCTCGGATAGCATCTTAGCAGCAGACTCGACGTGGGTGGGAAGACGTTCGGAGACCAGCCCATCTCTCTTGAGCAGTGACCAGAGAAGGCTCACCTTCGGCAGACCAATCCCCAGCCCGCTCAACCGGTCAAACTCCGAATCGAGAATATCCTCAACCGTTCCGTCCGCAACGATCCTCCCGTGATCCATGACCACAATACGCTCCGCATACCTCCCTACCAGATCCAACCGGTGCTCGACAACGATAACCGTGATTCCATTCTCCTTCCGGAGATCGTCCACCGCACTCATAATCTCCTCAGCGGTCCGCGGGTCCAGGAACGATGTTGGCTCGTCCAGAACGATCACGCTCGGCTTCATCGCTAAGACCCCGGCCAAGGCAACGCGTTGCTGCTGTCCCCCCGAAAGCTCGTACGGCGCGAGATCCTTGAGCGCAACCGTCCCAGCCGCACCCATGGCCCAGTCAACCCGACCCCTAATCTCCTCCCTCGTCAAGCCAAGGTTCTCAGGCCCAAAAGCCACATCCTTCTCCACCGTCAATGCGAAAAGCTGGTTCTCCGGATTCTGGAAGACATAGCCAACTTTTCTCGACAGCTCACTAGTCGTCTCAGTAGCGACACTAACCCCATCGACCAATAGCTCCCCAGACATCTCTCCAGGATGGAAGTTAGGAATGAGACCGTTGAGACATCGACAGAGAGTAGTCTTTCCACAACCACTCGGACCCGTAAGAAGCAGAAACTCTCCCTGACGAATAACAATATTGACATCGTCCAGAGCTTTCGAAGCAGAACCGGCGTATTGGAAGCCCAAGCTATGAGCAGCAACGATCTCCCCTTGAGTTCCAGCCAAAGTCTCCTACTCACTCCTGAGTTAGTACTCTATAATGATATGATAAGCGTCCGCGCTATTTTAGGTCTGGAGCGAACCAACAGACTCTCTAAGACGATTCACGCAAGCGATCAATACATCGTCCACTGCTCCTGAGGCGGTTAATCCTGCAGCAGTTGGATGCCCCCCACCAACCCCGTCCAACAACTTTCCCAAGGGAATCGCCACATCTCTTGCCAAGTGTACGCCGGTTTTTTCATAGAAATCCTCCGTTGACCGCATGTTGACCCGTATCTTATCCTTCACTTCTCCCGCAACAAACGCTACGTGTGCACCCAATGACAAGAAAGCCCGCGCAGCCGAAGACTGATACGAGCCAAGCTGCGACGTAACAACAATCCAGTTCCCGAGCATGGTAACACTTGATCGCTCTGCGGCCCTTAGGCGAGCAACCCGCTCCGAACGATTCATTGGCGAACTCAACATTCCAGCGAGACGACGCGGGTCAGCCCCGGCTCTCGCAAGCTTGGCCGCAACCTCAAATGTTGACTCTCTCGCAAGCAAGAAATGCTTCGTTTCCACAAAGATCGCAGCCATCAAAGCAGTTGCCTCCATTCTTTCCAGTTCTTCATTAGACGCCTCGGACAGCCGGAAGACAACTTCTGCGGCGGCGGCAGCCGACTCATCGACAATCATCTGACTTGCGACCTTCACAGTGTCAGGATGCGGATGGTGATGGTCGACAACTATCAGACCGTATTCCATTTTCAGTAGAGCACCAGACGCTCTTCCAAGCTGATCAAGCGAGTTCGTATCAACAAGCACCGCCAGATCAGCATCTACTGGAATCTTCTGATTAGGCGTCGAGATGCCGAGGTTTTCCATTAACTGTCTCGTCGGGGCACTGATTCCTTCAGGGCACGATATCGTGGCCCTAGTTCCCGGTGCAAGCTTGTGCAGAAGCGTCTGCAGGGCGAAGGCCGAGCAGACTGCATCTGGGTCGGCGTTCTGATGGCATAAGAGAACAATGTGGTCCGCCAGGCGAGCGGAGGTTAGAAGAGACCGGAGAAATCCTTTCCAAGTCGTCTTGGCCTTAACGGGAATCGTCGGCACGGGCCGGCTTTCAGCTGGCCGCGGCACTTGCAGGTCGGAGCTTCTCCTGAAGCTTAGTTTGAAGCTCTTTCATCCTTTCTTTCGTGCGCTCCTCCTGCCTTCCCAAGACCGTTATTCGCGTTCCAAGCAGTTCTTTCCTCTCTTTCAGTTCCGAAAGAACCGTCTGTCTCTCGGACTTCAATAGGAGGCTGCCCACGCTCTTGTAAACAGGGGTCTGATCCGTAATCTTGTCGAGCTCGGCGAGCGCTCTATCAGTCTCTGAAAGCTCGATCTCAAGCTGCTGTTTCTGCGAGGTTACTGCCTGTAGCGTCTGTTGAAGCTGCTGCAGTCTGGCCAATTGTTCTTGCAACTGCGGTGGAAGTTCAACTTCTTCACTCAAGTTTGCGCGCCGGGCGATCGGGAACTTGGCGCGTCCTATAAAAGGGTGCAACAACTTCGATCGCTCTAAGACTAGCAGCGATGAAACGCAGGAAGGAATTCGACGCAGCTCGCAAGGCAACCAGGTCCTGCGCCTGAATATGCATTATCAGCGCGCGTCCGTTGGCCTCCAGTTTGGTGAGTGATCGATAGCCTGGAGCTTGCTGAGTCTCAGGCACCACCGACGAGAAAATAGTTCGCGCTATCTTTGGTGAGGGAAAATCTATGGATAGTAGGATTTCTGATTCTTTATGAGTTCTCGACGGGCTGGTCTGCTGCCTCAGCATCTGCGATTGGGGCAGGCTGCGGGTCCTCAATCCGGCCTTCCTCAGCTTTCTTTTCGGCCTCAGGTGCTACTACCTTCTTTCTCCTAGTCCTCGTCTTTTTGATCTGGGGTACCACTGTAACTGCTACTTTCGCTCCTGCTCGGAGGCTGTCGAGCTCGGTTGACAGTGTCGAGGGACTCATGAGACCCCTCGTGGCTCGTGCGGCGATCTCGCCGAGCTTCGTTCGGGGTGTGTACGCTCCTCCGGCGAACTTGTATCCGCATTTTCTGCAGTGCCAAACGCCAACGCTCCATCTCTTGACGGTCCTGAACATGCATCTTGGACACTCATGCTTTCCTCTAAGTCCGGTGACTATCTCTACGTACTGTCGACGAGTAACTGTTCCATACCGAGCGCTGAAGCCCCCGGCGAGCCCGATCTTCTTTCCCATCAGCCCTTCGCCGCTGCCAATATCTTCGCTCTGTTCTCAGCCGCCTTCTGTACAGCCAAGTGCACCACTGTTTTCAGTTCGTCTTGCGTGAAGCCTGATAGGCCTCCTTTTTGCATTGCGCAAATGTTGCCGTTCTTCTCTATGGTGACTGTGAGCCTCGCGTTCATGACCTGTTCTTCTTCGAGTACGGGATCCACAACGATTGTCTTGCCAACCTTGGCGAACGTGACAGCAACCGGATGGTTATTGAGAGGTAGAGAATGAAGCCCGGGCTTGTATACGACTTCGTCGCCCTTAAGCTCCGCCTTCAACATCTTTGCGCTCGCAAGGGCCGCTAGAGCCGCAATAGATGCTGCGTCAATGAGGTTGCCGTCGTGATCTAGAATGTAAATGTCGACGAAGACTACCTGGACTTTCTTCCCTTTCAGTAGGACGAGCGATTTCATGTCCACGGCCTTCGACTCTCTGATCCCTCTGTCGATGACCCGTGCTAATTCGATGGCCTGTTCACTTGGGGGTCCTGTTTCGAACAGTGGAGATGCGAGTGGACCTAGTTCAGCGTTTACAGTCAGTACTCCTTCGTCTGGTGTGTCGGGGAAAGGTGTTCCTGTTTCTACTTTGACTCCGACAAGGACTTTTGACTTGCCAAGATGTACTTGCGCTGAGCCGTTGGCTTTCTCTATCAGACCCACTTGGATGTGCAATTGCCTGTAGCTGTCTGCGGTTCGATCGTCTATTCTCTTTCCATTTGCGACAAGATCGACCACGGTCTTTTGTTCAAGCTTCGCGACTGGCGGAAGCTGAGGAGTGAACGACACTAGGCTACTACCTCGGTTTCTTCTCTTTCCTCAGCGACTTCCTTGATCACTAGATATTTCTTCTTCAGTGCTTCTTGTTGCATTCCATGTATGGTCTTGCACGCGTCTAGCGCCATCGTGAGTCCTTTCTCGAACTCATTCGTTGTGAGTATTCCGTCCATTTGGAGGAGGGTGACTAGGTTCGCGTTGGGGACCCATGCCACTGGAAGGTCTGCTTCACCATACTTGTCTTCCGCATCGGATAGGTCAAGTGCCATGTGTCCCTGAATCTTGCCGACGGCGCACGCGGCGACTAACTCTCTCATTGGTATTCCCGCATCGGCTAATGCCAAGGACGCCGCGGTAATTCCAGCGCAGCGAGACCCACCGTCGGACTGTAGGACTTCGATGAAAACGTCGATAGTTGTTCTGGGGTAGAGATCTGTAAGAACCACGGACTCGAGTGATTCTCGGATTACCTTGGAGAGCTCCATCTCTCTTCTGGAGGGTGCTGGATTCTTTCGTTCATCTACGGAGAACGGGGCCATCCGATATCTACACCTCAAGACTGCACGATCCGGAAGTGCGATGTGTTTCGGGTGCGCTTCTCTAGGCCCGTAGACTCCAACGAGAATCTTGTTCTTTCCCTGCTCAATATAGGCGGAACCATCGGCCTTGTCGAGTATTCCCACTTCGAGTTTTATAGGCCGTAGCTGATCAAGACGACGACCGTCTATCCGGATGCCCTTATCGTCGATCAGCTTTTCAGGCTGTTTGGGTTCTGGCAACTTCTCCTACCACGTTTGATTTTGCGATCATTTCTCGTATCCTGTCTGTCAATCCTCTTGTATGAGCTTCACGTTCGACCATGTATATGGCTTCTACTGCGACCCTTTCGTTCTCGGGAGACTTGCCCCAGACCATAACCACGCCATTCTGTCCAACGGTTATCTGGCAACCCGTTTCTCTCTTCAGCATACTGATCATTGAACCTTTTCTTCCTATCAAACGGGGTATTTTTGCAGCTGATATCTCCACCACTCTCCCATTGGAAATCTTGCCCAGCCCAGGACCCTTTACTGTCAGAAGTGGATCTCTCGTTCTATCGAAGGCGAGGACTTGAGACAAAACCATGTCTCCGACATCGAATGACTCAGATAGATCTCTTCGCCGAGGTCCCCTTGGACCTGGGGTCTCGGACGCGGGAAGCATGGCCTCGTACGGGGCGCGAATGTCTACCGTCCAGCCTGAAAGCCCTACATCGACGATTCTGCCACCAACGAGATCTCCTACCCGCGGAAAATACCCACCCTTGAGAGGGACGACGGTGACTCTGGTGCCATCGACCTCGAAGATTCCTATGCAGGCCGAATATATCCGAGTTCCCACCTTGAACGAGTTGTCGCCGAGCAAATGGTCTCCCTCAGCGAGGAGTTCGCCCGGTGCTACCACTTGCTTTGGCTCTGCTACAATTACCATTATGTTTTCCTCTAGGTCAGGACCTTCATCTGAATAGTTCCCTGTGTCATCTTGCTGACTCTATCCGTGAACGAGCCATACATGCCTGCGGGCATCTCTATAACTGCTACTAGGGCACCGTCTGCCTGCCATTCTTCGCGGGTGACCGTGCCGAAGCTCTTGAAAGCATTATAGGCCCTTGCAGCGTGCTCTGGAAACACCTTCACGGCTATTCGCATCTGCTCCATCTTGATGGGAAGTACCGGCCTGAGATCTTCTATGACCTGTTTTGCCTGTTCTTCAGCGCTCCTGTAGGGATCAATCGATATGCGAACCTGTTCAAGAGCCTGCTCTATCCTTAGAGGCGGATGAGGTGCCCCGCTTCGGGGGTCGATAGCATTCCGTGAAATTATCGATATTATTTGCCGTCTCTTCTCGTCACTCAGCTGACGACGCTGGTCGGTGGTGAGCTGAAGCTCACCGGACTTCATGATTTCTTCCGCCACTTTGACCGGGTCTATGGTACCGAAATGCTTCTGCAGTTTCTCTTCTGAAGCCCTCGTTCCTTTGCCTGAGTCCGAGTACACTTCCTCTATCATTAGTACTTGAGAAAGGGGGATTGGCTTTCCAAGTTTGTAGTCGAGAGCTGGTTGAGGTTTGACTAGGATCTCAAAACGGTCCTGGCCTTTGGATAGGCGTGCCGTTGTGAACTTGTCACTCATTTGCCAGCCGGTGCCTTTTTACCAGCATCCAGCTTTCGGAGGTACTTGTCGACCTCTTCGACGGGGAGTTTCTGGAATTTGCCCGTCTCCCTCGGGATAACCGCGACCCGTATTTTCTGGGGCTCCGCCTTTCCTTCCAAAACCTTCGTCATACATTTCATTCCGAGCAACAAAGCCTCATCCATTGTCAGATTGTCTCGATACTCTGCTTCAAGTATCTCATTGGCCGCATCTCCACCCGCGCCGATTGCCCAGGCCCTGTAAGCGAAGAACGCCCCACTGGGGTCAGTCCAGAATAATCTACTACCCTTCTTGTCGACTCCTCCAAAAAGCATCGAAATCCCGAAGGGCCGGACACCCGCATGTTGAGTGTAAAGCTGCTTAATTTCTCCGATGCGCCGAGTCAGTATCTCGATGTCGATTGGCTCGTCATACATCAGCTTGTTACTTTGTGCGTAAATCCTGGCTTGGTCGACTAGAATATGGGCATCGCAGCTCAGACCAGCGACAGCGGTCCCAACGTGATCATCAATTTGGAATATCTTCCACATGAAGGACAGATCCTGAAGTTTGGAGCCCGCCCGCTCTTCGGCCGCAAGAACAACTCCTTCAGGTGATGCGATGCCTAGGACTGTTGCCCCTCGCTTCACCGTTTCGCTCGCGTATTCAACTTGGAATAGTCTCCCGTCTGGAGAGAATACGGTTATCGCCCGGTCGTAAGCTCCGGGAACTGCAAACATGGACAAACTATTGCACCTAGCTGAAATCGCGGTGACACGGGTGACTGCGTACTAAAACCTTTCTCGCGGCAATGTCTCGAAGTTGCGACATGTTTGGGGTCGGCCCGTCGCTGAGGACATCATCCTTTTGGTCAAGCTGGGACTGGCTTCGTCATTCCCCAAACCGCAGTTCTAGGGGCCCTGAATAATAGGGTGTGGGTCTAAAAATCAGATCTATTCCGCCGTTGAATCTCTTCTAGCCTTTTCTGAATATTGTTCACGAATCCAACGCCCTTCGGCGACATTGTCCTGAATGAGATCGCGATTTTGATCGGGTCTGTCTCTTGTAGACGGATTCTTCCCTTCAGGGCTTCTTGTTTGTCAATCCGGAGGAAGAGAGTTCCCGCATTATCAATTCTCGAGGTCAAACTGGAGTGTACCTCAGTCCTATCTAACTGGGATAGACCGTTCCAAATGTTTCGGAGAAAGCATTCAACGTTCTTCGCGTTTCTTATCGTGAATACCGTGGTCACGATTTCATTGCCGTGATGCCCCTTCGCTCGGTTCGCCGTTGAGCCCACTGGCATCTCGCCGAGCGAGAGGTTTCGTATTGCCGTGGCAACTTTTTCGGGGTCTTCGGTTGCATGGATAATCGTGGAGATCTTGGCCGAAAGAGCCATCGCTGACGAATCCATTTCCGGTCCACTAGTAGAGTTCGCCCCTTCGCGTTTAAAATACCATAATATGCTACTTTGTACGGGTCATGTCAGAGAGTTTTCGTTTCAAACAAGTGCTCGTAGTCAGATTGGATTTGGATATGGGACGAGGAAAGGCGGCCGTCCAGTGTGCGCACGCTGCAGTATCCGCTGCGGAAGAAGCACGCACCCATCTGCATGATTGGTGGAAGTCGTGGATGGAAGAAGGGCAAATGAAGGTCGCATTGAAAGTCCCTGACCTCGACAGTGTTTTAGAGCTAGAGAGAAAGGGAAGATCCAAAGGGATTCCGGTACACTTGGTCAGGGATAGGGGACTAACACAAGTTCCTCCCGGAACAATTACCTGTTTGGGGCTCGGCCCGGCTCCCGCCGATCTGCTCGACTCTCTAACCGGTAACCTGACCCTTCTTTGACCGAAGACCTTCTACGGGGTCACCATGTTTCGTTGAGGTAATCTCAAACCTCCGCCTAGCGTCTCTCACATAATCCGCGAACTCCAGGTCCGCGGTCTCACGGAAAGTAGATCCTATTCTCTGAAACAGTTTCTTCAGGATGAGCCTCTCGATCACTCTTGATGCACTACCCAACGCCTTTTTCAGCCCAGCTGCGAACTCATCGACCTTATCAGGAATCTGCTCCCGGTCGAGAGAATGAATTGTCGCAAGGTACTGATAGATAGCCTGCCTAGGCTCATTTCCGAGAACCGATAGTCCTTCATCTACACAGTCAAGAAGTACCTGACTGAAAGACTGGGTTCTGCTCAATTGGACAATCTTCCCTCCGAACCATGACCCTCATCTTCGAGGGTCGGTTTCTTGCTTTCGAAGCTTGAAAATCCTGTACTCTCCGAGCGAACCATTCTGAATCCACCCAAGTCGAACTTGGCCTGTGATCTGAAGAGGCCTCTTATTCCGTTCAGAGACCTCTCATCGAGAGCTGTGAAGTTAACCAGCACAAGTGTTGAAGCGGATTCTGACTCGGACATCTCAATAACAGATGACAATACGCCATACCCCTTTTCGAATCCCTGAAAAAGGATCAAATCGGTGAACACGTCGAAGACCATCCCGACCAAACGGCCATGGTTCGCCTGTAGCAGCTTATCGACTGCATCAAGGAGCAAGGAGGTATCCCTTTCAGGCAGCAGAACATGTTCCTCAGAAACCTTTGAAGGAGTTGACGTCTTCGCACTGAAGGTGAACAATCGCAAGTTATGTTGCTCTCTAAACTGTCGAAACATTGGACTTCCCATGCTGGTGAATATTGCAATTGGCTCGACGTTCGCTTGGAATTCTCGCGCAAATTTCTGGACTGCATCTTCATAGCTACTCGTAGGATCGTATTCTAAGAGGATTCTACTTTTTGAAAGTGCCTGATGCTTTGCATTGAGCAGTTTCGAAAAACTGTCTTGTTGAAGTGCAAGGTCGCGAATTCGAGCTTTAGGGTTCGCTTCACGCAATGCCTCAAGTGTACCAGATTGTGCCTCTTCAACATTGAGAGCCCATATCCGTGGTCTCCGCCGAGGACCGGGAAGACTGTCGAGGGACTTGACCTTGGATATTATCAGGTTGCATTGGTCCAGGCTCAATTCCCCAAGGTCGACCAGTTCCCTCTTGGTCCGGTGAAATCCGGGAGGAACGGCGAGATCACTTAGCGCTTGGCCGATTCCGAAATCGATGGACTGAATCATCATCTGTGGACTCTTTTGTCGCGAATGATCCGTCGTAGTTCCCTTTAGGATTGCTCTGTAGAATGGGACTTCTGACTTGATCGCGTAGAAGATTAGCTCTTGTCCAGTTGCTAGTCCATCTTCTACGAACCTTTCAACGAGCCTTTTCCTGTCAGATTCCGTGTTGTACAATACCACCGTGTCCTCTTCAGTGCTCGAACTTACAGCTTGGAAGATCATCTCACCACCAGTGACAATTCTACTCAGGATGGTGGGCTCTCTGAGAGCAAAGGACACGAGGACGAATAATGCCCCGTCTGCTATGATACCGAAACTCTTGACCAAACTGGCGAAAGCTCCCGCAAATGCTTGTTGGAAGAAGGTGATAAGACCGAAACAAGCCCAACAGATACTAATCAGCCTGATTGAACTCGAAGCTTTCGGATCTTGTACTCGTCTCGACTGGCTGTAAAAGGCCCATACGGGAAGTGCGATGAACGAGGCCAGCAACAAAGAGCTGACTAGGATGTACCAGCTATCGTAGGAAAAGTAGTAGATGGACTCCCCATTGGCCATCAAGTTGTTCACAGTAAACGGCCGCCAAATCAGAGTGGCCGTCGCCCAGCCTATTGAGATGGAAAGGAACGCGAGTAATGCTTTCGGAAGCCTCTTGAGGAACGATGTAAGCTCCGTGAATCCTCCTTTCCCTCCGCTTTCCTTCAAAAGGTAACTTGCGAAACCGATCGAAATTGCGGTAAAAGTTATGAAAATGGTGTCGAGGTATGGGTTGGGAGATCTGTTAAGAATATCTGAGGACGCAGTATCGGAGAGAAACAGAATGAAGCCAATGTTTGCCGCGATAATGAAGAAAACCGAGTCTAGAAAATACGTTTTCTTGGCTCGAATTGTGAAGAGCAAGGCCATGCAAGAAGCGCCGAGCGCTAGCATGTCCAAGATCTGATGAACTAATTTTCAGCGCCTCATTCGTCTTTGGTAATGACTTCCGTCGGAGATTCGTCTTTCCTCATCTCATAGACGAGCCTGACAGACTCTTGACTCTCGTTCAAACTCAGCTGAAAATGAGACGACGCCGCGACTCCTAGCAGTCTTGCAATATCCACGGGGATTAGCAAGTAGAGGCTGTCTCTAAGCTTGACAGGTTTGACCTTCAGTGGCACGAGGAGTCAACTTAGCCAGCGCAAAGTGGCTGTTCGGCTTGAGATTGGTGTAACCTTGCTAGTAGTGACTAGGTTACAATTGCAAGTCATCTATCGATTCTTCGTTGCCCGAAAGGCCGGTCCAACCAAAATGTCCCTTTAGGAGGTCTGCTGCCTGCTGCGAGTCGCTCGCTTCTATTACAGAGATTCTGTATAGGGACGCTAGCTTCTTTGCTTTCGCTGTTAGTGCTGGAATTGCCACAAGGATCGTTTGAGTGGGACTTACGTCAAACACTTTGGCGTAGAGCGATGCGATGGGGGTCTCTTCAATCTCCCGTTCACTAGCAATTACGTCGAGAACAACCAGTTCCGACGAGCCCTTTGAGGCAACCGCGTCAAATCTATGGAGGGCCCCTGAGCGGCCCGCAACCTGGCCGGGCATCTCGACTTTGTACTGGAAATCCTCGAGCGTTGAGCCGATAGGCTTCATCACGAGGAAGGTCCGCTTGAATTCTTCTTCCGCATCAGCGCTGATACGGTAGCTGTAGACGTTCACGAACCCCGTGTCTTTGATAGTGAAAATGTGTCCGCAACTTCTGCATCTGTGAATCGGACTTGGCAGATCCGACCTTTTCCCACATTGAGAGCATTGAAACCAAGCGCCAAGCTTTTGATAGTCCACCCCGGCTTCGATTAGCTCCTTGTTGCATTTGGGACAATAAAGGCCCCCTTCGACCAGAAAGTTGTCTACGCTGTCTATTGTTCCACAGGCTGTGTGCTCGAGGAGAGTCTTACGTTCAATGTCAATTGAATTGCAATTGGGGCAGACGTAATCATTGCTGACATTTGCGGACAAGCAACTCGGACAAACGAGGATTTTTTCATGGAACTTGCGTTTGAATATTCCCACGTCCCAAAGTTTCTCAACCAGTTGCTTCGCGGCAGTCGTATCGCCATCAACGACTTCCTCCACTTCGGGATACCTAGCAGTCTGGCCGAGATCAAAGCTGGGCACGAGTTCAACGATTTCCCCTTTGACGAATCTACCTAGGAGTAGCTGGACGCCTTGATCCTGGTATAGGGTAAGCCTATCTTTGGATGTCATTCCTATTGACTCTACCCCTCTTAGGTGCCTCTGGCGTTACGCAGGCGAGACGCTTGTTGATGGATATTCGGGAGTTGTATCTAGTTCGAGACACGGGACGTATCAGAACGAATATGGTTTGCGAGTTGACTCAACCCGTTTTTGAAGACTATTGGCTGACTCCTCGGGCAATCCGAACGCTAGTTCTAGAACTCCCACCGGAATTCCTGGCCTAGACAAGTTGCTCACTGGTGGTTTGCCTAAGAACAGAACGATTCTGCTTTCTGGAGGACCCGGGACTGGCAAGACGATACTATCCTCTCAGTATCTCGTCAATGGGATCTTGGACTACGAGGAAACGGGCGTTTACGTCAGCCTCGACGAAAACAAACAGCATGTCTTCGAGGAAATGCTTGACTTCGGTTGGGATTTTCAGGATCTTGAGAATAACAAGAAACTAATTTTTCTCGAAGCTTCGCCGATCAGATATCTTCCCGCGGAGATAAAGGTTGGAAAATTAACCGTCGGCCGAAAGGAGTTCTCTATGGCAACGTTGATTGAGATGATTAAGACGAGCGTTCGGGAGATCGGGGCTAAGAGAATCGTTGTCGACCCTGTGACAACATTGGTTTTTCAATACGAAGGGGTGGCTGCGCAACGGAACGCCTTGGTTGAACTTATGGAGGCGCTAGCAGACACTGGCGCGACGTGCTTGATTACCACCGAACTTCGAAGGCCTGGTTTCGAGAGGAGTCTCGACTACGAGGAGTATCTCGCACACGGGGTCATACTTCTTCAGCAATTGCAGGTCGGTAAGTCGCTACTACGAGTGATCCAGGTGGAGAAAATGCGTAAAACTCCGCTAGACAATCAACCGAGGCCGTACAGAATTACTGATACAGGAATCGAAGTCTTTCCACGCGAAAGCGTGCTATGACAGAACTAAACTGATTTCTTCACGCGAGACTCTTCATAGGGGATAATCAGACCCATCGAGGTGTCTCGATTGTAAGGAGTCCACGTGGTTATGTGTTGGGCGCCCTTCATCTTCGAAACCCTAATGAAACGTGCTAATCCATCCTTTGTGTCTTCCACCTTCATCTCAATTACACCGTCAACCTTGTCTTGTATCGCCGCGATTATGGCTGGATGAAATGCTTTTCTCGAAAGTGACGTTACACAGCTTGCTCGGTTGCTCCTTATCTTTGCAATCAAGGTATGTAAGAAATCGAATGAGGGCCTTACTCCGCTTCTTTGGATGAGGGTCGTTAGTGAGTCCATCGCGAGCAGGACGTTGCCGGAGTCGCGAGCTTCGGACAGAGCTTTTGTCACGACGATACTGAGGTCAGACAGGCGTTGAGGATCTTCGCTATATTGTTCCTGGCTTTTTACGCCCACGAGGAACGAGTAACAGTCTATGAAGACTAGTTTCCTCCTTCCTTCAACCTCATAGTCTCTCGGATTAATTCCCATTAGTTTCATGGAGTCTCTGATGCTGTCCGGGAAATCGTCTAAGGCTGAGTAGACGACGTTCCTGCCTTTTTTCAGAGCCTCGGCGACAAGTTGGATCAGAAGAGTTGTTTTTCCCGTTGCGGGATCCCCCATGACAAGCACGACCGATGACGAAGGATAACCATCGGGTAAGAGCGAGTCAATCATCGCGACTCCTGTCAGGTCTCTATTCGCGGAGGTTGATGTCTCCTCGAACGAGCCGGCAGACACAAGTCGTTGCGAGATCTCTTTCTGTAACTCTTGATCTCGGTCTTTGCTGAATGAGATGACTCGCACCTCCTGAAGCAAGCCTAGCTCGACGAGATCTGACACGTCGCGCTCGATTTCCTTTGGGCTTCGACGGATTTTTGCCGCGATTCCCTCTACTGTATCCGTTGTGTCCGGGTTGTCGTGGAAATACATCAGGAGCTCGGCTTTGGTTTCAGACCCGATCAGCTTCTCAAGGAGATCGCTCCTAAGCGGGGGCATTTTATCGTCCGCGACCGTTCTGGTGAGACCGCAAAAAGCGTTGCAGCATTAGTTGCTTATCTTTGGATCATCGTATTTTGTCGGGGGGAATTGGGGTCGGTGCCAGAGAGAAGCCGTCTCTTGTTATGTAGTAGTCATATCCTTCCAGTCTATGCTCGGTTCCTCTCATCTTTGGAATGTAGACTCTTCGGCGAACTCTCGAATTGTCGAAGCTTGCGTCCAATATTACGAGGCCATCGCCCAAGAACTCTTCGAAGTTAGTCCCGAGTTGTTGTTTTCCCCACGGGACCTCGCTTATCATCAGCGTTGTGCAGTTCGCGGCCTCTAAGAATTTTACCATGATGTGGAGGAAGCTTCTGGCCTCGGCATTACTCTCGAACGCGGTCATTAGTGCTGAGAGAGAATCGAACACTAGCCTCTTCGCGTTCATGGTGTGCAACGCTTCCAGAACCGTTTCAAGTGCGGTGCTAACACCGGCCTTCATTGTGGATTGGAGAGAGACGAGGCGTAGTTTGTTTTCCGCTTCGAGTCGGTTGAGGTCCCATCCGAACCTCAAACCGTTACGTTTCAATTTCTCCCCGCTCTCTATTACCGATGCATAAACACCGTTTTCTCCGCATCGGGTTGCACCATGGTAGAGAAATTGTAATCCGAGAGTTGTCTTGCCAGTTCCAGGCTGGCCGGCAACGATAACACAGTCGCCTCGCCTAAGCCCGCCTTCGATTATCTTGTCTAGACTAGGGATCCCGGTGGGCACTCTATCGTCTGACTCTTGGATGCTTGGGGCGATTGCCCTTCTGACTTCCACTATTGCTCCTCCAACGACCAGAGTTTGACTGGTCCGACTTGTCGAAATGCGACTTTCTTTTTTGCTCGGAGAACGTGCAGATATTTTGAGGCTGTTGACCTATTGACTCTTAGATCTTTTGCGATTTCACTGATTGAACTGTTTGGCTTGTCGCCCAGTGAACTAATTATCCGTTCCTCAATGACTTCCAGCAGGAGTGCGCCATTCGAGGAATCGTTGATGTTCAACAATGACTTCCGGGTCAAATCAGCACTAGTGCTAATCATAAGTCGGGTGTTACCTTCGAATCATCATCAAAGTCACCCCGAAGTGGCTAAAAGCAAGGCTTTGCTCGGGATTCAGCGAATGCAGTCTCTTACCATTCTGAAGCTTGGAGGGTCAGCAATTACCGACAAGGCTAGAGAATGCACTCCGGACATCCCTACGATTCAGAGAGTTGCTGATCGATTGAGAGACTACGATCGTCCTTTGATCCTAATTCATGGCGGTGGTTCCTACGCTCACCCCTTTGTCACCGAATCTGGCTTGGGGAAAGGCCTCCGCCATCAATCTCAACTTCGCTCCGTTTCGGAGACTGAATTCTATTTGGGGCAGCTCACGAGGATAATTTGCGCATCCCTGCTGTTGCGAGGCAAACTCCCCGTTCCCTTTCATCCGATTAGTTTCGTGACCTTCGACAACGGGAAGGTGAAGAGAATCATGTTGGACCCTATACGAAAGGCGTTGCAGTCCCGGCTTATCCCGTTGCTTCATGGGGATCTGGTGTTTGACGAGTCGCAAGGTATCGGCGTTCTCTCCGGAGATCGCATCGCTTCTCTGGTTGGACAAAGACTGGGAGCTTCCCGAGTATTACTGGGGTCAGATGTCGATGGGGTATACTCACGGAATCCGAAGACTTTTCCAAGTGCTACTCTCATCGCCGAGGTCACTTCGGAGAACTTCCGCTCGGTATTGAAGGCGTCAGGAGGCCCTTCCGGGGATGCTACTGGTGGTATGGGAGAGAAGGTCAGACAGGCTCTTCAACTGGCCAAGAATGGTTGCGAGTGTTACATTTTCAACCTGAAAGAAAAGAACGCACTTAGAAGGATCCTTGAGGGGGATCGGATAACTGGGACGAGATTCGTCCCTTGGAGTGGGTCTAGAAGGTCCTCGAGACGATCGCATCGGAAAGTGTAGCCAACCCGTCTCGATAGACGGACCTTCTCAGAACGGAGAGATGAGTCTTGGCCTCATTGAGGTATTTTTCCGCAATCTCTCTACAATCTCTCTCGGCAGGGGTCTCCATAACTAGCTGTCTCGCCCGCATCATCATGGATTGCGAGACCTTCTCCGATCTCAAGGTAGTGAGAATTTCGGACTTTTTGTTTCGGGGTAGGTATCTGAGGGCCGTCAATATTGCCGCGTTTCCCAGCTTGTGTTCTATGATGTCTTTGCCAATCTGCTTCCCTGTTTCTTGTCCACATATGTCTAGCACGTCATCCATTATCTGAAATGCGAGTCCCGCCTTCCATCCGAATTCGCCTAACGACTTCACAATCCCTGGCTTCGCTCGGGCCGAGTATGCTCCTATTTCGGAGGCGGCTTTGAAGAGGGCCGAGGTCTTTTTTCCTATCATTTCGACATAGAGTGAGAAGCTTGGGGTGAGAATGTGTTGGCTTTTGAGATAAGGATCCTGCCTCCCAGCTTGTTCGAGCAGAAGATCTAGTCTCTCGCCTTCGATGATGTCCTTCATCGATTGGACTGCGATTCGTCTAATCTTGTTCGGAGAGATGCATTTCTCGATCAGGTTGTCTAGGGCTTCTCGGTATAGCATGGCAACTAGTAAGGCGATAGAGTCTCCAAATTGGACTCTCACGGTCGATTTCCCTCTTCTCACAACCCCTCGATCAATTAAATCATCCATTACCAACGAATAGTTGTGGATCATCTCGACCAAGGCCGCGGGGTTCATTCCATCTTCAATACTGCCCCCGCACGCGGCGCAGGCAAGAAGAACAAGGGTGGCTCGCATCCTCTTGCCGCCGGTTCTGAAATGGTAGTTTACGGGGGATTGAAACTTGGAGGAAGATGCTTGAGCCAATGTCTCGAAGATTATCGGGTCTACCTTTCGACCCATCTTGACTATTCTGGTCAGCGGGTCTGGAGTCATCTGCTTACCTTGCGTCAACGGTGGCCAGTGGGGCGTGCTGTTTATCGTGTTTCGGCGACTTTCTCGACCGGTAACTTTGGCGGTGATAGCGCTCGGTGGGGTCGTTCCTTTGACCATTCCGCGAGCGCTGGATGACTCTTGTCAGCGAGAATAACCTCGTACCAGTGGTGGATGCCGTCTGAATACAGGTAGTACGAGTCGAGGACAGTTAGATTGACGTACTTTCGATTGGCACGTTTTTCGGCTATTCTTTGTAGAGAGATGCTCCTAGTGAATTTCGATACTCCCATCGCTTTTTGCCGTCGTCCTGAAACCGGGCGAGGTTTCTTAGCACCTCCTCTTCTCACTCTAACCCTAACGAGCACGATCCCTTGTTTTGCCTTGTACCCCAATCGGCGTGCTCGATCTAGACGTGTAGGGTAAGGAATTCGCTTGACCACAGGTTCCTTTCTCCAACCAACGACGGAGAGACGTAGCCATTCCTTCAGCTCGGGGGTTTTCTCTCTCCACTGGTTTGCTAAGTGGGAATACGACAAATCCTTTCCGCTGACGCTTCGACCGGGCGAATCCCTGATAAGGATTACTGGGACTTTTGCTTTCAACAGCGTTAAATCAGGCTAGGTTGCGAACGGGTTTTTCCTAAGAAGTGACAAGTCGGGGTTGGCTCAAGATACAGCACTGCTGAAACGAGCTTATGTTCCCGCTAGGCTTGCAATGAAGTATCATCCGTTCTATCAGGGGAAGATCGAGATTGTTTCGAAGGTTCCCGTCGACTCCTATGATGATTTCGCGATCTGGTATACGCCCGGAGTTGCGGACCCTTGCAAGGAAATTCAGAAAAATCCAGATAGCGTCTATGACTATACCAACAAGTGGAACAGTATCGCGATAGTTACCGACGGTACTCGGGTCCTCGGGCTTGGAGACATTGGGCCGGAGGCTGGACTTCCCGTGATGGAAGGAAAGAGCCTGCTGTTCAAGTATCTTGGTGGTGTCGATGCTTATCCGATCTGTCTAGGCACGAAAAGACCCGAGGATATCGAGAACGCTGTTAGATGGTTGCAGCCCTCCTTCGGTGGGATCAATCTTGAGGACATATCACAACCGAAATGCTTCGACATTCTTGATGCGTTGAGAGTGGACCTTCGGATTCCTGTGTGGCACGACGATCAACAGGGAACGGGAACGGTGGTCTGTGCGGGTCTTATCAACGCGTTAAAGGTTGTTGGTAAGAAGATCGGAAACGCGTCTATCTGCATGCTCGGGGCGGGGGCTGCGAACATTGCGGTCGCGCGTTTGATCATGAAAGCGGGAGTTTCGCCTGGAAACATCATAATGGTGGACAGGAAAGGAATCCTCAATCGCGAGCGCACAGAGCTGGAGGAGGAATACCATGCGAAATGGCAGATTGCTCTGAAAACAGACTCGGAAGGCCGCACGGGGGGGCTTGGGGAGGCGGTGAAGGGGGCGGATGTTTTGATTGCAATGTCCACGCCGGGGCCTGGCGTGATTCCGAAGGAACTGATCTCTACGATGGCGGATGACTCGATCATTTTCGCGTGTGCCAATCCTATTCCTGAGGTTTGGCCTTGGGAGGCGAGGGAGGCGGGTGCAAAGATAGTTGCTACAGGTCGATCTGACTTTCCTAACCAGGTGAACAACTCTCTCGGGTTTCCCGGGATCTTCAGGGGTACTCTGGACGTTAGGGCTAAGATGATCAGTGACGAGATGTGCATCGCAGCGGCTAACGAACTTGCTGATATCGCGGAGGAGACGGGTATTGACGAGGAGAGGATTCTTCCGAGTATGGGCGACTGGGATGTATTCCCGAGG
>VBAY01000082.1 GCA_005883085.1 Candidatus Bathyarchaeota archaeon | reverse complement strand
GCCAGCTGAACACTGCGCAGCAACAAGCAATGATCAGAAGCATGAAGCCCTTCCTCGGAAGCGACGGGAAATCGGCAATGGTCTGGGCCAACCTGTCCGACGAACCCTATACAGACCAGGCCATTTCCACGCTCACGAAAATTAGGCAGAACATCAACAGTATCCAGAGCAACGACAGTCTCCTCGCTGCGTCTAGAATGCTTGTCGGGGGAGAAACCGCTTCCGTCGCAGACCTTGCCAATTCGAGCGCAGCTGACTACTTCAACATGACCGCACTAGTCCTTGTAGGAGTCTTTGTAGTTCTCATGATAGCCTTGGGTTCGATCTTCACCCCGTTACGACTCATCTTCACAATACTTCTCAGCATTTCGTGGGCAATGGCTGCAGTCATCTACATCTTCCACACATACATTGGGATGGAGCTGATCTGGATACTACCAATCATGCTCCTAGTAATAATGCTCGGCCTAGGACTTGACTACGACATATTCCTGGTAACCAGAATCAGGGAGTACGTGGTCGGAGGTGCGAAAGATGATGAGGCCATCGAGACTGCAGTAGAGCGCACTGGAGGCATAATCACGGCCACAGGTCTTGTAACAGCTGGGGCCTTCGGAACCATGATGCTCTCGCAAATACCAATGCTCCAGCAGCTCGGACTCGCATTCTTCATAGTCGTCATTCTAGACGCGACCCTGACACGAGTCTACCTAGTTCCATCAATAATGCGACATATGAAGCGTCTCAACTGGTGGGCTCCAGGACGCATCAGACGAATGCCAATCACTCCGGAAGAGAAGATGATACCTCCAATCCCAACGAGAACGAAGCTCACAGTTACAGTGGAAACCTTAGCGATAGTAGGGCTCGGACTCATATGGTATCTCGACTATATCAACAACCAGTATCTCCAGAGCTTTGTCAACCAAGCAAACTCAAGAATCCTCGCTGGGATCAACATCTGGACTGGAGTGATACTGGGCGTCACATCATTCTTGACAACCTACATTCTTCTCCGTGGCAAACCCAAGCAGGTCAAGACGGATAAGCCACATTTGCTTCGCAAGGTAGGCCAGCAACTAGGAAAACTTCGTCCAAAACGTGCGAAAATACCGATAATCTCGGCCATTTCCAGTCCCTCACCCGGGTTGTCCTCGCTGGGACCAGTTGCCGTTACGGAGACGCCCCCCCAACCGGCAATCCAAAACCGGGAACAATCTTCGATGGAGCCTTCCGATTCAAGCGAAGAGAAGAAGCAACAGGCCTAGGATGTTACCCGGTACAAGTCAACCTCGACACTCTCCCATTTCTTGTGATGGAAAGGAAAAAGATGAGGAATGCCCATCCTCATGCTGCACACGGCATCAACCTTCCGGTTTCTCTTTCCAATAAAGCGCCTGAGAAACTCTCGAGTCGAACTCTTGTGAACCGAATACGAAACAGGCGCAAGCTCGAACGCTCGCTCAAGAAATCGGACATCGAGATGAGGAGCCCGTGTCCCGTATGGAGGATTCATGATCACCGTGTCGTACCTCCCAATGACGTCTTTGATGTCCGATACGACCCATTCGACATCGACCCCTGCCGAAATCGCATTCTCTCTTGCTATTGCAATAGATTTCTCATCCATGTCCACACCTACAACTCTCTTGGACCCCATCAAAGCGGCACCAATGGCTAGACGTCCGGTCCCTGTTCCGAGATCGATTGTTTCACCCTGCAAGTCCTGATGTTCGAACCCGGCCATAAAGAGCAGTTCAGCTGCTACCTTGGCGGAAATGGGATATTGTTCTAGTCGTAGTTGTGGGGTCTGAAGGATCTTCAGTTTTCCGAGCTGGATTTCCAGTTGGCGTTTAGAGACTGTTCGTTCTTCTACCAATTATAGGCGGACCAGGCCCCGCTCGAGGAGTTGTTCCCAAGTCCAAGCCCCGACAGCAACCATGATCTCGTCTCTGGTGATGATAGGCTTTGAAAATCTTTCAGGATCGTCTAGGGCAAGGCGGGGACACGCAGTATCAACGAAGACGTCGATATCGGTGAAGTCGAGTAGTTTCTGTGGGATGACCTCATCCGCGTAGAGGATCACGGCTTTCTTGCCTGCTTCCTCGACCTGCTTGAGAATCGAAAGAGCGATCTGTGGGTTGCTCTGTCCCGGCTTCGTTGATACAATTATTCCGAAAGTACCAGCTCTCCTCGCCTTGTCGACCATTGCGTATCGTTGCCGCACTATCCGGTCTCTGTCCTGGTCTAGGACCGTGACTGTTCCATCGTAGGGATCTGCTAGAATCGTCGGTTTCTCGACAGAGAGAGCAGCGCCGAGACCGTGGAAGTAGCTACCTATGATTAGGAATGAGTCGACCTGAGATTGAATCCTCCTAAGTCCGAAGTAGTCGCAGCCGAGAACTTGTCCGGTCTCGTGGGCCCAAGGGCCTCGTCCCGGCGTGTGAACGTTGAAGCCTTTCGTTTCCAAGAGCTTAGTAGCTTCAGGAAGTTTGTGCAGGTGCTGAATTGTCGTGGCGAGGCCGATGCTCTTGCCTTGTAGAAGGGAAACAGTTCGTTCCACGACTGGAATAATCTCATGATTGCTTTTTGCAGGAATGTAGACCACTGGGACTCCGTTGGAAGCGTCGCGAAGGAATTCATTATGACCGTAATGTACGAGCAGATCAGCTTTCAGCCGGGTTGCGGCATCCAAGGAGAGGTCGCATGCTCCCCAGGCAGGCACAGCGGAAACGAATACGTCTGCTCCCGTTTTCTCTCGAACCAGCCCGGCAAGTCGGGTGCCTTCGTTCTTCAGACCGTCGGGTAGCTGAATCAGTATCCTTCGGGCACCTCTCCCCGTTATCTCAGCTAGGAGCTTGTCCTCTTCGAGGTCGAACATCGACATGTCAAATTCACGGGAGAGAAGCTACCAAAAGGGCGGAGCCCAATATAAACACCCGAGAAACGGGTACGATTTCCTTCGCGGTAGCGTGTTAGGTAACACGATTGTTAAGCCCGGTGTCAGGGGTGGGCTGAGTCTATGACAGAGAACCGGAAGCCAGAGTCCAGACTTGACTTTGATCTAGCCGAACAAAGGTCCTTGGCAGCAATGGTTGACGCTTCGTTGAGGCGCGGGTCTGGTCTGTCGATTGCGCTCTCTGATGCAACTGTGGGCGTCAGCCTTGACAAGCTTGGCGACTGGACCATAACGGTCGGCCTCTCATCAAGATCAGAGCGCTTCCAGCAATCGATATCCTCTCTCGAAAGATTGGGCTTTTTTCAAGCAACAGAGAACGAAGGTAGCGTGTACATGCTCTGGACGTCTCTCCTCTCCGAAGTCGGTGATGCCAGGATTGCTGAGCAGATTCTCTTGCAAGCTTTGAAGGCTCTGCAAGCACCTACCGTTTCACTGTACATCAGATAGTCGAACGATCTTAGAGTGTCACGCGGGAACCGCGACTGGTTGTCGCGGTGGAGACTTTCTCCCGACAACTTCGCGAATCGCGCCATTATCCATCTGGATTATCGTATCCGCCTCCGCTTCAAGATCTCCAACATGGCTAATCAGAAAGATCTGTTTGAAGTTCTGTGACAGTTCTTGATGGAGCAGTGCGAGAATTCCTTCCCGGCGAACTCTGTCCGAACTGCCCAGAGGCTCATCGAGGAATAGAAATTCAGGATTATGACCCTTGGCCTGAGGTATCAATGCGAGAGCAAAAGCCAGCCTCATTGCCAGCAAGAGCTGGTCTTCTGTGCCCCCAGAGAAAACCTCCTTCGGCTTGAACTCTCCAGCTTCAGGGTCAAAGACTCTGACAGTATAGTCCTCATCGAGTTGTACTGCTTTGTATTTTCCCGAGGTTATCACTGGGAGAATGAGTCCCATGTAGCGTTCGACCTGGGGCTTGACACGGTTCCGCAACGACTCTGATGTTTGCTCCAATCCCTTGACAGAAAGCTTGATGACGGCACAGTCCTTCTCAAGAATCATCACCTTCTTCATCTGGGTCTGAACTTGGTGGTCAAGATCGATGCTCTCCTCCAGTAACTGGCGTAGCTCTAGTTGTCGCGAGATCGAATCTTCGATCTGGGCCCTGTTTCTTGAAACTGATTCCTTTAGCGAATCTCTCGCTTCAGCGGTCTCTTCAAGGAGCGTCTCGGAGAAGGTCAGTCCTTCCGGGAGACCGGGCAACTGAGCCGACCTGAATTTCCTCTCGACCTGTTTAATCTCGCTCTGGATAAGGTCAAGCCGTTCTTTGACCTGCGGTTCTTCTCTCAACTGCTGCCCAAGTAATTTCACCTTAGCCTCGAGAGACTGGAGCGATTGTCTCTCGCTATCGAATAGGGCGGAAACGGTCTCGAAAACGGCCTTAGGACCCTTCGTCCCTTCGACCTTTGCAGAGTATCGCGAAATAGAACTTAGTCTTTCCAGAAGATTTTGGGATCTTCCAACAACGTCTGTATCGATTGCCGTCAGATTTTGTTGAGTCTCTGCAAGCTCGTTCTCCCATGAGCGGATTAACTGCTGGCCCGCCATTTGCTCTTGCTCAAGTCTCGAGCTGCTAGCTTGTTGCGAGAGAGAAACAATCTGTCGCGACAGCAAGAGGAGGGAAGCTATGGCCAAGGACCCGAAGGCAACCGCGACTTGGGGAAGCCCGAGGAAGAAGGAAAGGATAGCTCCAGTGCCCAGTGCCGAGGTGGAGATGAGATATGTCCAGACCCTCCTCGGCTTGGACTCGAACATTTTGGGGTTCCCAAGAACTGAAGCTTCCTTTGTCTTCTCGGCGATCTTGGCACGCAGGCTGTCTTTGGACTCCTCCAACTGAACTCGCCGAATTTCGGCGGACTGAAGTTCCTCAAGCATACTCGATGCCTGTGCAAGCTGGGATTCTATCTCGGGAAGTTCAGAGAACTGGTTGATTTCTGATCGAGCTTTCTCCAGTTCTTCTCTCTGAGAAGAAATCCCTGCGAGTTGTCGCTGGAGAGTCTCTGCTAGACGCGACTTGTCCTGAATCTCTTGATTAAGAGATTGTTGAAGCTTCACTGCGTCATCGTATAGTTTCAGAGTCTTGTGCAGAGAATCGGTGGTTGCAAACCTTTTTTCCACATCTGCAAGTTCTAACTTGAGTTTCTGAATCCTCTCAGTCAGAGTTGCAAGCTGGGTCTCGGCTTCCCTGTATCTCTTCAACTGGTCTTGAAGCGATTGGAGACGCTCACGTTCAACGGTTAGGTGGCCCGGATTTCTGGCCGTGCCCTCAATGCGAGACCTCTCACCATCAAGCTGGTCCTGTACCGTGTTGAAGCTGTCTAGGTTCAGGAATACGTTGACAACTTTCCTTCGATCGTCTAGTCTCTGCTTGATTAGTCGTTCAAGATCTTTCTGTGCGACAACGCTACTCGCGACAATTTCGTTGTAGGTGATGCCTCCTAGGAGTCGCTCGATTTCACTAGTCGTGTCATTCATAGTCGTGGCTAAGGTTTTCTGTCGACCGTCACTGCCGAGCTCGTAGAGCTGCGCTCGATTCGGTCTCGTCTTGTGAACCTCTCTTACTACTCGGTATCTGAGGTCGCCAATGGCGAACTCGAGTCTTACTTGCGCTTCGCCGGTTCCGTAGCTTAGAATCTCCTCGTTGCTCGGCTTCTGGCTGGGACGAATCATCCTGCCGAAGAGAGCGAAAAGGATCGCGTCGAGGATGGTGGATTTACCGCTCTCGTTCAATCCTGTGATTAGCGAGATGCCTTCTGAGAAGGGTAACGGCTGAGAGAATTTGAGCTTCTTGAAGTTGTGAGCGTAGAGGCTTAGAAGTTTCAGTCGACTCCCTCCTCCTGAAGTTTCGCGACTGTGAGCTTCCAAGCTTCTTGGACCAAGGGTCTCTCTTGGTCTCCCGCTTTTTCCAGCAGGTTCTGGAATGTCCGGTCTAATTCCTGGAGCGGGGTGGTCTTCGGAAGCGATTCCAACGGAACCATCGACAAGACGTTCAGTTGTTCTTCGTCGAATTCGATGTGGAAGAACTTGTCCTGTGCGTAAGTGTAGAGTGCGGATCGTTTGTATGTTGAGAGCTGATCCAGCGTGACTTTCCCTTGAACTCTTACGCGAAGTATCTTTTCGTCATCAATTCTCTTCTCTAAGGATGCTTCTATTTGTCGCGTGAGGCTTCCTTCACCGACGACGCGAAACTCAAGGGTTTCCATAGGTCGAGCGGGAGTTGGATGGAACTCTTGCTGGACTATTCCTGTCTTGTCGAGTTCGAGCCAGACGAATCCTTTCTTCTCACCTTCTTCGTTGAATGAGGCTCGCTCGGTGCTTCCAGGATAGATGACTGGGGTTCCGTTGATCGTTTTTCTCTGATAATTGTGGAGGTGGCCTGAGGCGAAGAGTTGGAGGTTTCTCGGGATAGATGATTTCTGTATATGGGTTTCTTGGCCGAAGTAGCCGTCGAAGCCATCGATCGGATAGTGTGTCAGGAAAATATTGATGTCTCCGTCTCGGTTGACCTCTTGACCGGCGAGGGGATCTGCATCGGCCGGTAAGGATGGATTGAGGCTCATCCCTATTACGTTGACAGTCTCGCCTCCGAGATTGAACTCTTTGCTCGTCGGATGTTGCTCATGTAGAAAGTAGATGTGTCCGGATCTTGCGTGGACAGCAAGAGGGGAGGCTCCCTGCTCGGCGCTGCGTGGAGTATCGTGGTGGCCGCTCACGAGAACGGTTTTGATATTCTTCTCATGTAAGCGCTTGAACTGCTCTGCCACGAACGCTCTAGTAGGATTACCGGGCAGAATACCATCGTAGAAGTCTCCACCGATTAGAAGAATGTCTGGTTTGTTCTCTAGGGCGAAGTTGACTAGGACTTCGAAGCAGCGCT
>VBAY01000101.1 GCA_005883085.1 Candidatus Bathyarchaeota archaeon | reverse complement strand
CACTGCGACAACGCGATCCCCTAATGCCTTCCGCGCGAGGGCAGCGACAAGGGAGCTGTCCACTCCAGCGGACAATGCAACGACAGCCCCATTGAATTGGCTAATTATGTGAATAACCTTCTCCATCTTGACCTGCAAATCCGTACTCGCATGGCTAGGCAACATATTCAAAACACTCCCCCGTGGCAACTTAAACAGTTTACCTGCGAAAAAGGAGTAGCCGATTTGTCCTCACTGGAGAAATTTGAGCGAAGTCGAAAGCGATTCGAGAGGAAGGATAGACTCTTTGCTATCGCTAGCTTGTCTCGGTTTGCAAAACTCGACGTTGGCCGGGAGAAGCGCAAAGGCCTTCCTGAGGTGATTTTGGCCGAGGGCAAGCTTGCCAGCGATGTGGCGAAGATTACCCAGGCAATGCTAAGACGAACTGGTCGCGCCATCGTAAGTCGTTTGAGCGGTTCCCAAGCCAGAGCGGTTAGATCTGTCATCGGAACTGAGTCTAAGATTGAATACTTTTCACGCTCTCGAATGATTGTCGTAAAGTCGAAGAGCTACAAGCCTCGGCGAAGTGGAGGCAGAGTTGGGATATTGACCGCAGGGACTTCTGACATACCGGTAGCTGAGGAAGCGGAGGTTATCGCCCGCGAGATGGGTTGCGAGACTAGATCTTTCCACGATGTGGGCGTAGCCGGGATTCATCGCTTGTTCGAGCCCGTCCGCGATCTTCTCAAATGGGAGGCCGATGTCATACTTGTGGTCGCGGGTCGTGAAGGGGCACTCCCTACAGTCGTCGCGGGAATTGTGAATGTCCCGGTCATAGGAGTCCCCACATCTAGAAGCTACGGGTTTGGAGAAAAAGGGCTAGCGGCCCTCGCCGCTATGCTGCAATCATGTTCTCTAGGAATGGCTGTGGTCAATATCGACGGAGGAGTTGGTGCCGGAGCTGTCGCAGCGCTGGTTGCAAACCGCGTGGGCGAATACAGGAATAGGAGAGCTCCAGTGCCCATGGTCAGGGAGCAGTAGAGGTTTGGGCGTGGATCTGGGCGACATCATTTCTCGATCCAAGATTTCGCTGGACGAGTTTGCAGGAAAGACTTTCGCTGTCGATGCCTACAATGCACTGTACCAGTTTCTCGCAATAATTCGAGGGCCCACCGGTGAGCCCTTGATGGACCGACAGAGTAGAGTTACGAGCCATCTGAGCGGGCTCCTTTACCGAACGACTAACTTGGCGGAGAGAGGCATCCGGCTAGTCTATGTCTTCGATGGAAAGCCCCCAAGTCTTAAAGACACGGAGATTAAGCGAAGACAAGTCATCAAAGTCGAAGCCACGACGAGATACGAATCCGCACTCTCAACCGGCAAATTTGACGAGGCAAAGCGGTACGCTCAGGCAACTTCCAGCCTTAAGGATTTGATGATTGATGATGCTCACAGACTTCTCCGGTTCCTTGGCGTCCCGATTGTCCAAGCTCCATCTGAAGGAGAAGCCCAGGCCGCCCACATGGCAGCTCGCGGGGATGTTTGGGCCGCAGTCAGCCAGGATTACGATTCTCTTCTTTTCGGGGCCCGGAGGCTCGTCCGGAATCTAGCAATAAGTGGAAAGAGAAAGCTACCTATGCGAGAGGCCTACGTGCAGGTAGAGCCGGAACTAGTGGACCTGGCATCAACATTGCAAGCTCTCCAGCTTTCACGAGAGCAACTTGTAGATTTGGGGATTCTAATTGGAACAGATTTCAACCCGGACGGTTTCAAGGGCATAGGGCCTAAGACCGCGCTGAAGCTAGTCAAGGAGTATGGCGGCCTCGAGAGAATTGCCGAGGCGAACAAAGAAGTGGTTCCCCCACCCGAGTTGAACAGGATTAGGGAGATATTTCTGAAGCCGGCCGTCACCTCCAACTACACCTTGGAATGGCGTGAATCCGATGTTGAGTCTCTTGTGCAGTTTCTCTGCGGAGAGAGAGACTTCAACGAGGAGAGAGTCCGGACTGCCGTGGATAGGGCGAGGAGTGCAATGGCCAAAGAGAGTGGTAAGAAGACGCTTGAGTCATTCTTCGGCAATTAATCGTTGAAGCCGTACTTCCCGATGAGAGGGACGAATGCGACTCCTCCCAGGGAATTTCGATCCAAGGTTCCACCAGGCTTCTTCCGGACTTGGACAAGTTCTTGTGGGAACATTCTTCCACCTACCGGTACGACTAGGATTCCGTCTGAGTTCAATTGTTCTAGCAAAGTGGGCGGAATCTTGGGGGCGGCGGCCGTCACGAGTATTCTGTCGTAGGGGGCTCTCTCAGAGTACCCTAACGATCCATCACCGTGGACTAGAGTGACCCGGTTAGAGTATCCTGCTCGATCCAAGTTGCTTCTCGCAATCGCAACCAGTTTGTCAATATATTCAATGGCGAAAACATGTCCTTCGTCGCCGACAATTTCTGCTATTGTGGCTGCGTGGTATCCACTTCCAGCACCCACCTCGAGCACCTTCATCCCCCGTCGAAGTTCTAGAGCTTCATTCATTATGGCCACCATGTGACGCCCGGCTGGTCGCCGAGTGGCGCACTGATCGTCTGGCCATGTTCCGTCGGCAGTGGAATATCATTGTACGCGTACTGTCGCATATGGGCGGAAACGAACAGTTCCCGCGGGACCTTTCCGATAGCATCGATGACCTCGCGGGTTTTGAGGAGTCCTTCCGCAATCAGGGCCTGGACCATTCTTTTTCTTTCACTTGCGAAATCCACGGATCTTGGTCATCCCTCCAACTATCACCGGTAGGCTGAGCATATTAGACTCCTCTGGTTGGTTGGTGAGTGTAAGTCTCGATGAATTTCAAGTTCTATGCACGCGGCCATCGGTCGGTCTTGTCGACCCACCCAACGACCTTGGAGCTCACGAGGGACACTGGTCTTAGCAAGAACGGAGACTGCATCATTGCGGTTGGGTGTTCTGTAGGATTGATAGATTTGCCTAAGCCTATGAAAAACGCTCTCGCAACCAGAGCCTGTAGGGCGCGCCTAACTCTGACCGTCGACGGCGATCAGTTCGCGGTCGAAGGGCGAGGCGCCCAGGGGCTGACGCTCTCACACTCAACGGACATCGTGGTCAGAAAAAGCGGTTTTATATCTGACAGGACCCTGATGGTGCACGCAAATCAAGCGGCAGCGGACATTCCGAGGTCATTCGTAGAATTGCTTCAAGACCCTAGCCGGAAAGTGGTGGTCGAGCTGGCTGCGGAGACCTAAGCCGGCACGAGTTCCGCGTCTATTGCAACCTGCCATTTCATCGGAGCGACACCTCTCACTTTGCGTGTGGCCATGATCTTCTCAATTTTCCAACCTGAATTAGCGAGGGCTCCTGCAAGCTCTTTCCTCGCCCTTGACTCGTTGTCTGCGCCTTCTGCGAACGTGTAGTAGTGTACGATTCCTCCGTCGCGTCCAAGTGCTTCACACGCGGCTTCGAGAAACTCCCTCGCCTGAGAGGGGTGGTTCATTATTACTCGCGTGGCTGTCCCTGCGAGGTTGTTTTTGATGACAACTCGAGCGTCGCCGGACCACACCTTCATCCTATTCTGGACCTTGTTCATCTTCGCGTTTTCTCCAATCAATTTGGCAGCTTCGGGGTTGGCATCTATGGCGTGGATTTGCACATCGTTCAATCGTTTCGCGATCAGTATCGAGAACGGTCCCACACCAGCGAACATGTCCACCACGCATTCTCCTGGCCTGACTTGTTCGGCCACTCTCCGATGTTCCGCCGATAGGCGTGGGGAGAAGAAAGCTTTCGAGATGTCGATCTTGAAGCGGCAACCCATTTCCTTGTAAATTGTCTGGGTTCGATTCGCACCGAGGACGTGATGAAGAGGCCTTAATCGCCTGTTGTCGGTTATTGGTCCAGCTTTTGAGTAGACCGACTTGACGTTCTTGTGCACCTTCATCAGCGCTTCGGCGATGTCCTTTTCGAACGGTTCTCCCTCCGGAGAGAGCTCTATTATGGCGATGTCGCCAATGATATCGAACGATTTCGAAACAAGTCGAATAATGCTCGAAGGCAGCTGCTGGGTTAGAATTTTCTCCAGCGAACCAACGGGTTCCAACCTGGAGCGAAATTCTTCGCGCAGTAGATTCTGTTTTCCTAGGACTCTTTCAAGCAATTCTTGCTCTTGCGCTTTCGGTGCTCGCGCGAGCGGCACATGCAGTTGATCGTCTATCACTTGAGGTGCGAGTTTTCTGTTTAGCAGTTTCAGCTTCCCGAGGAGTTGGATCGCTTTCTCTCCTTGTTTCTGTGGGATGCTTAGAGACACGCTCTCTTGGAGGAGATCGGAATCTGTGTTGGGACTCAACAGGGGGACTCGGCGTTTATCGCCTGCTGGTTCGTGTCCTGAGGCGCTTTAGAAAATCCAGATCTGCCAACGCAACCTCGGCGGATAATCGCACGTCCTCATCAGGGTCTTGTAGTCTGTCGATCAGTCCCGGGCGGGCTGTCTCTTCTCCGATGGACCCGAGAGCCACGGCTGACTCATGCCTTACGAGGACGCTCTCGTCGGTCGCCATGGCTTCTAGGAGCGCGGGCACTGCTGACTTGAACTCTAGTTGGCCAAGTGCAAATGCTGCCTCATGTCTGACTAGCGGGCTTGGATCATGTTTCATTGTCTCGCAGAGAGTAGGGACAGCCCTTTCATCTTTCATATCGGCGAGCATGCAGACCGCGTGTATTCGGAGAAGCAAGCTTGGTCTGCCGTCGAGGACTATTCTGAAGAAACCAATATCTCCTTTCGAGAACGCCCATTCCATCTTTTCGAGGGTCTCAAAGTCTTTGGAGTAATCCGGACCAACTCTTGCGGTCTCGTCCTTTGTAATTGCCTTCAATACCATCTGACCATCGCTGGATCTGGGACGTCGCCACGACTAGTCGATGCTGAATGAGATAGTTGGTACAATCGGGTACTCAATGCGTAGGCGGACGAGCCGGACACGTATTATTTTAGCTCGATGCCACAGTCTTGTCAATAGCTTCGCCGCTCATGGCGCGCTCATAGCATTCAGGACAATAGGGCCCATCGTACTCTCCGTGTTTAGAGCACGAGGGTCGCCTTCGCTCTTCCTCGGCAGATTTTCGAAGCTTCAATTGACTAACTTCTTCTCTGACGTGACGCGATGGACTCTAATTTCGTGGATTGGTTGAGATTGTCGGGTTTGACTATTCTCCGGCGTCGTGGTTCTTGAGGAGTTGGGCAATTTTTTCCTGTTTTCTTTCGATGGCTATCGAAAGCGGGGTTTTTCCCTGAAAATTCTTCGCATTCAGGTCTGGACTTGCGTTTTCGATAAGCCAGACGATCAAGTCGTAGTAACCCCGTGTAACTGCGGTTTGAAGAGCCGAAGATGATCCTGTCTTTGCCCCGTTTTGGAACAAATACTGAACCAGTTCGATATCGCCACTCAAAGCAGCATGGGTCAGGAGCGTAATGTCATGCGCCCCCGTCGAATTGATATTACCTGGATTCTCTCTGATTCTCCTCTCTACTTCCTCTTTTCTCCCCAGCATAGCTGCAGTGCAGATTTCGAGAGGCGCTCCCTTTTCGAGAAGGTACTCTGCCACGGGAACACTGCCGACTTGAGCGGCGGCTTGGATCGCGGTTTCGTGGTCGTTCTCGGTCCAAGCGTATGCTGCATTGAGCAAATCCGGTCTCTCTTCCAGCATTTTCCTTACCTTCTCTAGGTTTCCATGGCCTGCGATTACGAACTCACGGACTAGGTCGGTTGAGAGAGGCGTATTCGTCGTTTGCACATAGCTGGATGTGTTGTCGCGGGCTATAACCATTCGGAGAGAAGCGTTTGTAAGGAGTGGATGGTCGTGCGAGGAGAAGTAGGGGAGGATGTGATCGTGCCGTGGCGGGCCCGGAGGGATTTGAACCCTCGACCATTCCCCGAACGAGTTGGATGGACTCGTCCTTCAGGTTAAGAGCTTCAGCCTTAGAGTCTGCTGCTCTACCTGGCTGAGCTGCCCGACTAGACCCGCACGCGTGTCCGGTTTACGGGCCCACGAACCCGCCGAAGGCTCGGTCCCGGCCGAATTTCTAATAAGGGTTACCGTTTCCGAACGAAAATCGATTCCAGATCTGCCGAACGATAATCGAGATTTTTGAAATTGGTTCATCAAGCATCCGACGTCCAGCAGGCTTGTTTCATTTTCACCCCTGGGCACTTCGCAGTCACCATGTTCTTCTCGGCTCGTCACGAAAAACCGTGTTGGTGTCCCTAGCCTGCTTCTGTTCTGGTAACACAAGCCTTCCCCGACACGAGTCGTAGCCGCTTCGTGGATGATGCTGCAGGCTGCCGAGGCTGGGTACTGATGAGACCATACGTTATCCTCTTAATGCTAGTGTTGGCCTCAGCCCTGACACTAGTAGTCCAAGTACAAGGTATTGCTCCTTACTCTCTCTCAATCAATCCCTCCTCTACAAGCTTGGGTAACAGCGTCACAATCGCGGTGACAGTCACCAATGGGGTGAGGAATACGTTCTACGGGGTCACGATCGGTGTGCAGAAGCCGAACGGTACTGGTTCCGCGATATCAAACCAGGTACTATCAACGGACAATCGAGGTTCGGGCAGCATATCTGTCCAATACAGCTCGACTTCAACTTCGTGGACCGTGTTGAACGGCACTGTCGCTACCAACGTCGGAGGCGTCTACAATGTTGCTGTGAATCAGACATCGCCGACGAACATAGCGAACGTTGCGACCGGCCAGTTCACGGTAACTGCTATGATGAGCGTTGTGGTGACTCAACCAACTTCCGGGACAATTGTCCAAAGAGGGCAGGCGTTGACAATCACGGCTACCGTGACGAACTCTTTGGGGGCGGTAACCGGTGCGTTAGTAACTGCGAACACTCCTTCGAACGGCCAACTAACGATTCCTGAAGTTAGCTCGAGTAATGGGGTCTACTCCATTAGCTATCAGGTCTTGATGAACGATCCACTTGATTCTTGGACAATAGTAATCCACGCTAGAGACACGAGTGGAAACTCAGGGACAAGTCTTCCTGTTAGTGTTACGATTACGAAGAGCGACCTATTTGTAGATGCTATGATCACCTACAACTCCAAAGGCGTT
Source organism: Candidatus Bathyarchaeota archaeon (assembly GCA_005883085.1). GTDB lineage: Archaea > Thermoproteota > Bathyarchaeia > 40CM-2-53-6 > 40CM-2-53-6 > 40CM-2-53-6. The sequence continues at coordinate 13,792 of VBAY01000101.1, read as the reverse complement.
CCAACCACTAGTTTTTCGACAGGGGACACTATCTACCCTTACTTTCGAATAAAATACTCAGGATCCACCGGGGCGTTTCTCACAACCGGCCAGTACGTTGTTTCGGTCGAGAATCCTTCAGGAGCTACTATGGCAAACCTCACCGCGGTTTACGACGCGAACCGTCTTGGTTTCTATACTCCCACAGGTTACTCCGTGTCTACTTTCGACCCGGGTGGCGCGTGGACGGTCGGGATCAACGCTAACACTCTAAACGATGGTTTCGGGAATACTGGGCCGAGCATCGCAACCTCGGTTAGGGTGGACATCGTGACTTCTCCCCTAAGCTACCTTCCGTTCGTGGTTGGCGGCGTGGTTTCTCTTCTGGGGGGTATCCTTGTCCTGAAGCGGTACGATAGGTCGCTTGCGGGGTTCGAGCATCTTGAGCAGATGATGGGAGGGCCGATCCCTCGTGGGTCGAGCCTCTTACTCCTCGGGGATCCAGGTAGCGGAAAGACTGTCCTATCCTACGAGCTGTTGCATGAGGAGCTTGATGCAGGGAGACCGTGTGCCCTCTTGTCATACGATGCCTTTCCGGAGGACGTTCAGGCTCGTATGGGAGAGTTTGGTTGGGACATTATCTCCCCCCTTCGCAAGGGGCGGTTGAAGATCATTGATTGTTATTCTGGGCTTGCGGGGCAGGGTGAAGGCGCTCTTAGGGACCCGTCGGATCTCACTGAGCTCAACATTCAGGTCACTTCGTTCATAACCAAGGCCAAGAATGCCCCTGTGACTCTCATTCTCGACTCTCTCACGCCGATCTTTAACGGGGTCGAAGCTAAGCAGGCAGTCAACTTCTTACAGACCGTCGGAGCGAAGGTGAAGATGACTGGCGGTCTCTTTATCCTGACCGCGTCGAAAGGGGCTATACCGGAGGACTCGATCGCGAAGATCAAGAACATAGCAGACGGCGTTATCGAACTCACATTGGTAAGATCGGGAAGGAAAGGTGTCAGAAACCTGTCGGTTTTGAAAATGGAACGGAGACGAATCGCATCCGACACAGTTTCGTTCGAGATAGCGAGAGGGCGAGGTTTGGTCTTCCGAGTCTCGCGCTTCGGAATCCTACGGGGAAAGCTGCTTTCACTAAAACTCAAGCCTGGCCAGCCATCTGAAAAACATGCTCCAAGCGCCGTGACACCGGCTAAGGCTGAGGGGAAGCACGTGGATGAGAAGGGCAAAGAGGGAAAGGCCTCTGAGGTCTCGTCCAAGGGCGCTGGGACAAGACAGCGCTAGAGCTTTTGAAAACGAGCTTTTAGCAAGCAGTCCTATTCTCTATCGCTATGGTTGTCACGTTTATCGGGCTGGGCCTGAACGATGAGAGAGGTCTCACTATCGAAGGGCTAGAAGAGGCTCGACGATCGAGCGATGTATTCGCCGAGTTCTACACAAACATCATGCCCGGTTTGGATAGGAAGAAACTTGAACTTCTACTCGGAAAAAGGATTGTCGAGTTGAGCCGAGTCCAGCTAGAGGATGAAGGAGGCAAGCAAATCGTTGAGGCGGTCGAAAGGGGGAGAGTTGCTTTCCTGGTCCCGGGCGACCCGATGATCGCTACAACTCATGTCTCTATCCGACTGGAACTGGCGAAGAAGGGTATCCCTTCAAGGATCATCCATGGCCCGTCAATAACGTCTGCGGTCTGCGGAGCTACCGGTCTTCAGAGCTACAAGTTCGGAAAATCTGTCACTCTCCCTCACGAATCTGGGGTTCCTGGCTCGGTGCTGGACACTTTGCATGATAACGGCAAGAGGGGATTACATACGCTGATGCTTCTCGATGTCAGACCCGAGCAGTCAAAACAGCTAACGATAAGGGAGGCTGCGGCCAAGCTAGTGGTCGCGGATCCCGGGCTTCAACGGTCGTTAGGCGTTGGCGTCGCACGGATTGGATCCGACGACCAGTTTGTGCTTTCTCGAAGGCTTGAAACGCTTCAGCACCAAGAGTTTGGGAGGGTCCCTCATTCCCTTGTGGTACCGGGAAAGCTGCATTTCATGGAGGCCGAATCTTTGAAGGCATTTTGTGGAGCGAGCGATGAGGATCTGGAGTCGTTGAAATGAGGGAGCGGGCAGGCGAGAGGGCCGCGAGGTATCTGGAGACTACCTCTCGATCGCTACGAATGTTGAAGAAAAAGAAGAGCGATGCTCCTGTTCCATCGTCACGACTGGATCATATGTTAGAACTCGCCAGAGGTTACACCCAAGACGCGAAGCACTACCTCGACAAGCGGAAACCGGTCACTGCTCTCGCGTGCATCGCTTATGCTGAGGGTCTTCTTGACGCGCTAAAATTTCTCGAGTTGGCAGAGTTCTAGCGAGACCGGATTTGTTCCGGTAACACTGCCCTGATATCATGGGCCACGTCTATTATCGTCGAGATTCATGGAAGAATGTTCGGGCTGTGGCAAGCAGTTACACAAGGACGAACCTGTCTCAGCCTCGTTCAGCCAGGAAGGGCAGAGGCGGTTCTTCCACAAGACGTGTGAGGACAGAGCCGAACACCTGACCAAGTGGAAGGAGGAAGCCGCTTGGGCTTTTCGGGCCACTCGGCTAACAACTTCCGAATGGAACGCGTGCAGTCCTAGGAAACATGTCGGTGTTTGGCAGTCAATATTCATTGCTCGAAGGGACGAGGATGTCTGGTGCCCGGATTGCGGTCTCAAGATCGCGAGACACGAGACGATTGCTTGTCCGACTTGTGGCGGTCGAGTCATAATTACCAATTCTGAGGCTACGAAGATGGTGTTCACGCATCGAGAGGCTCTCTACAAGCTCCAAGTACACTGTACGGAACGAGGGGATGACTCGTTCGTCTATGCTATCATAAGCGGGTACACGCCTGTTACGATCACTTCGAAGAAGGGCGAAGCACCGGAAGCTTCATCGAAGCAAGCTATGATGTTAAAGTACGAGCCGAAAGGGGATCCCAAACGCGGCTTGACAGTTTAGCCGAACTCGGCAAGAAGCGTTCTTATTCCTTCAACTAACAGCCTCTTTCGTTCTGATCTTGCCGAGAAAAACGGTGCTAGCCACTGGTGTCTTCGATCTTCTACATCTAGGACACCTCAGATTCCTTGAAGAATCAAAGAAAACGGGAGGCCCGCACTCCAAGCTTGTTGTCGTAGTCGCCCGGGACAAGACCGTCCGTCGCAGGAAAGGAAGAGGGCCGATTGTCCCTGAGGATCAGAGGCGGGAGCTCGTTGCAGCTCTCCGAGTCGTCGATCGAGCGATTCTCGGAAGGGAAGAAATCGATCTCCTAGGCATCCTCAAAGAGGTCAACCCTGACATTGTGTGTGTCGGCTATGACCAGGATGAGATAAGAGCCGCTGTTACACGGCTTGTTAGGAGAGAAGGGTTGCCTGTCCGGGTTGTTCGGATACGAAGGTTTGGGCCTATTGGCTTCAACAGTAGCTCGAAGCTAAAGAGCAGGATCGCGAAGGCGGTCTCAGCTTCTTAGGGACTGACTGGTACTCGGACGTGAACCTTGTCTCCATCAACGAGTTTGAATTGCTTCCTCAGCGAGACGGGAGCGATCAGTTCTACAACGTCTTCGCCGTAGTGGGCTCGGATGGGGAGGACGATTGCGCTCTTGACCTTGTCGTTGACCACGGCTCTGAAGCATTTTGCCGGGCCGTAGGTTCGTTTTTCGTTAGCGAATCCCTCGATGTACACGAATGGGTACGTGTCGAGGATTTTGCGGTCGTTGAGGTTTTCCTTGCTGATTCTGAGGTTCAGGGTGCCGGGAAACGGGTCGAATCCTAGTTTGGATATGAACTGTTTCCGGTAGCCGTCGAGGCTCATGTAGTATGAGCCTTCTGAGAGACCCGTGAATACAGCTCCCGTGATTATGAGATCTTTCTTGGGTGCTTCGAAGACTCGTTTCAGGTTGAGGTACATGTCGGATAGCTCTCGTAGTCCTTCTCCGGTTATCCGCACCTTCTGGTCTCGTCCATCTCGACTTCTCTCGATCAAGCCTAGCTTTTCCATCTCGATGAGACGGCGTGAGGCTGTTTGTTGTGAGCCTCCGATGCCTTTCGCGAGATCTGAGGTGCTGCTAACGACTTCCTTTGTCGTTGCTCCTTGCTCGGAGAGCTTGTAGAGAATTAGGAGGTGAGAAGGCTTCATTTCTAGACTGCTCGTCTTACGAAAGGCAGGTGAACGCTAACACTTTTCTATCTTTTTTCCGAGGCGGTCTAAAGCCTGTTCTAGTGAGAATCGTCTAACTTCAGTGACGACATCGCCTCTCGTAGTCTCGATGATTCGCCTTGCTGCGTCCATTTTGACTCTGAACGTAGGCACGATCGAAGTGTGCTCGAGTGTTTGGAGGTCATCGTATATTCCTTCCATGGCGTCTAAGAGCTTCTCCGCCTTTCCGACGTCTCCTTTTCGGAGAGAGTTCAGTGCCATTCTTCGGAATTCTCCAACTGCGTCTAGCAGACCGAGCACGTAGCTTCGATGATCGGCGCCAGACTCGGCGATGGATACGATTCCTTCGTTCTGGGCAACTTTCCGTAAGGTGATCGCTTCCACGTATTCTTGGAACGCGACTATGACTCCGTTGGAGCTTCGAAGCTCTGGAGCGTCAACGGACAACTTTTCAATCTCTTGAAGTGTCTTCTCGGCTTGTTCCAACGTCGAGTTAGCGGCTTTCAAGTCTCCTCGGTGAATCTCGAGGATTGAAGATGATGCCATTCTCGTGGCAGCTCTAGAGAGGTCGAGGACTCTCTCCCGCGCGCGATCGAACTGGGAAAGATCCTTCTGGATCGCGGTCAGATCTTTCTTTGTTAGCATCTTGTGAGCTTCTGCTCCGCTGGGCTCTGTGGTATTATAACAGGGTTCTCGTTAGTCGGATTTTGTCTTAACCAAACTGTGGGATTCTTCTTTGATACCACCTTCGGTTATAACTAGTAGGTCGACTCCATCTCCACTGGAGATGTCTCGGGCTAGAGCGGATCTTATGGCTCGTAGGATGAGTGGGCGGGCTTCGTCAATCGATAGTCCTTCGCTGTATTCTGATTCTAGGACTCCCATCGCGACTTCAGCGCCTGTTCCGACTGCGGCGAACTTGTCTTCGAGCACGGACCCGATCGGGTCCATAACGAATAGGCTTGGGGCGCCGTTGTCTACGCCTGCGATTATGGTCTGGGCGAGGTAGGGGAAGAGGCGTCGTGCGGATAGGAGGTTGGCCATGAGTTTGGCCGCGTTCTTCACTGTTCCAGCTCTTCCTCGTTCGTATTCGTAGATGTTCATGTAGGCTAGTGCTTCGCGGGAGAGGACTTGCATGTCTCCGATTATTCCGGCGCAGCCGATTCCGATGTTGTCTGTTATCTTGAAGACTTTCTTGGCGACCTTGCTCATAACGAATGTTCCGTACGCGTATCTTCGTTCGGAGCCTAGGATGGCTCCTTCTTTGCATACGAGTCCGACGGTTGTCGCTCCAGGCATGTAGATGTCTTCGCCCATAATTGCGTCAGGGTTCGACCCTTTGCCGTTTTGTATAAAGCTAGCGCTTGACAGGGACCGGGGTCGGAAGATTCCGCGAAATTCACACTAGCGGGTTTCGACTGGGACGTGGTCGCGGATTGGCGTTGCGCGGTGTCCGAGCCAGGCTGGAACGTAGGGCTTACTCCAGTCGATAGGACCGGAGGCGAATCTCTGTTGCATTCTCGCGAGATCGAGGTCCCATGCGTGGTCAAAGAACTCGTATGCTTCGTCCCACTCTTCGCCCCATTGCCAGCCTGAATGCTCGATGCGGACCTTGGTTAGGGCTTCAACTCTTTCAAAGTAGAAATCAACACGAGTCTTCTGTCTTCGGACGTTTGGGAACTGGGGTGGTGCCTTCCACTCTACAGATAGCGTCTTCATCTGTTCGAGCCCGAGTATCTTGCAACCTTCCGTTCCTCTGAAGCCTAGTGGTGCTTCGGGATCGAAGATTATCTCGTAGGGGCCGTTGTCTTCGAGGTTGATGTTGGCTTTCGGGGCGAGAAAGCTCGTTACTCCCTCGTTGGTCGTCCAGACTGTCCAGACGTCCGTGATTAGCGCTGAAGTGATGGTCTCTTTTCGAAGTATCTTTGGATCCACGGAGTTCACCGTTCTTGTCTTGGCGGTGGACGTTTCGGGTCTACTGGAATGATTTAGCCTTGTTGTCGAGGGATCGAAAAACCCATCTTCTCTAACCGTTCAGTTGTCTGTCTCATGCGTGAGCATCCTTTGAGGGCGATCCTTTCGAGGATTATGCGGGGTGGAAGTGATGCTTCACAGTTCGAGCTGGCGTACATTCATCGTGGCACGGTGGACGATCAGATGGTCATCAAGGTCTCGGATATAGCCAGTTTGGGTAAGGGCTCGTTCCTGCTGCGGGATGGTGAAACCCAGATCCCGTTTCACAGGGTCTTGTACGTTTTGGATTCTAGGAAGAATTTGTTGTGGAGGAAGAGACTAAGAGAGGCAACCTAATGGCGTGTCGGGTCGGGCGGGTTTGGTTTTGGCATCCTTTCCGGACTCGCCTCTCATGCTATGCGAGGTCGAGTCGCTTAGACCCCCTTTTTTCGCTGAGGTTCCTCAGCCGTCTGGCAGGGATTCTGGGCGAGTCCTGGGATTCGGGGCTTAGTCTGGGCTTGGACGGTAGGTCGATTCTAGCGGTTTTGTCCCCGTGTCAAGAAGGGTCGCGCTCGGCAGTATAGGGGCGGGGCGCCAGATTCGAGAACAGGGCTGATAATAGGCGATTTCATGTACGGGTTTGTTTCGCGCCACGAAGGGCGGCGCGCGAGAAAAACAGACCCCCCCGGGGGGTCGAGAAAAGAATGCTTAATTTTTGGATCGGTGAAAAAAAAAGTTACAGAAAAATGATCGACAGAAGCGGAAATCCGCGCTGAAACCGATGGTTCTCGATTCCGATTCTTCATCTAACCTTTTTTAGTAGAATAGGGATATCCGGCGTTCTAAGCTTGCCTCGGAAGGAAACTCTCGATCTTTCCATGATAGCAGACCGCGTCTCTCCACAAACATGGTCGCTGTTCCAAGCGTTGAGGACACGCATGCGACAGTTGAAAGGCGTCTCGATGAAAGTCCTCTACGAAAAACACAGCAGCGAATCCACCCCCGCATTCTTCTACGAAGGCCGTCAACTCTTCCACCTCCACCTTAGAGGAGCCGAGATGAGCGCGACATTCCATACCGACTTCAAGGCGAGGGTCCGTCTAACCGAAAACCAAGGGATCGACTGGCGCCTGCGTGACGAGATAAGGAAACGGTCTTGGGCGGGCTTCGCCTTCCAGTCCTCAAAAGATCTGGGACCCTTCATGGAACTCGTCAAAGCAAAATACCAGATCATCGGCGAAGAGGCCGGTGGCAAACCGCGAGAGGAACGACCAATCGCCTTCTAAAAGTCCTAAGAACACAAACCCATGCCGAACTCTCCTTGCCGCTAGTGAACGAAGCAGCAACCATAGTGTGCTAGGCTTTTGCCCACTCCAGAGCTGACTCCAAACCTCCTCCATCTCAAGGACAAACTCGCGTCAATTAACCGATCAAACGAGGGCGACCAAGTGGAGGCGGTGGTTGCGATTCTTCTCTGGGACGAGCCTGGAAGAGGGCTGCAGACACTCCTAGTACAAAGGGCGGAGAGAGAGGGGGACCCGTGGTCGGGCCAGATTGGACTTCCAGGCGGTCGAGTCAAACAAGACGCGGAAACGCCTCGAACCGCTCTTCACCGGGAGGTCGATGAAGAAGTTGGAATCAAGCTCAAAGAAGTCGGCGTGGAACTTGGCAGCCTCTCGGTCGGTCATCCTATGCGACGTATCGAAATGAGAGTTCAGCCCTGGGTCTATGGTTTGAGGATAAAGCCCAGGGTCAATATCGGCCCGGAAATTGCAGACTCTTTGTGGGTGAACCTAGCCGAGCTACCCTTGAAGATGAAAACGAGCGAAATTACGGTCAGAGACAAGCCCTGGAGTGTGGAGTCCTTCGTTGTCGAAGGAAAGATCGTCTGGGGTTTTACATATCGGGTCTTGACTGAGCTGCTTCCAATTCTAGAAATCTCCCTCTAAGCCGGGATTTCAGGGATAGCCGAGTTTATGCCTTGCATCTTGCACGCCTCGCAAATTTCGAATGTTGTTGGCTCTCCGCAGGACTTGCAAGCTTGCAGATGAGATGGTGCGAGATTTGGTTCGGCGAGGGTTCGAAGTCGGAGCATTGCCCGGTAAGCAGAGAAAGTCACACCCGGGTGAGCCAGTTCCAGTTTGTTCAGAACCGTCCGAAGCTCATTCCTCAAAGCCTCGGTCATGTAGGGACAAGAGGCGGTTTGAAACTCTAGGTCCTCGGCATAACCATACATGACAACCTCTCTCTCAGGAATCTCGCACAGCGGCTTCACCCGAGTTAGGAACAGTCCGCGGGGATCTTTGAGAACAGGACTGAACCTGACGAATCGCTCAGCATCGCCCTGGAACAGATTCAACATGTAAGTCTGCACAATATCATCGAGGTTGTGTGCTGTTGCGATCTTGTTTGCTCCAACTCTCTTGGCGGCGAGGTTGATGGCTTTTCTGCGAAAGACGCCGCAGTAGGAACAAGCGGTCATCCTTTCTTGCTTGTTCTTCAGAAAATCGTCTAGACCGTACCCATACAGCTCCTCAAACGAGACGACCTCGTGCTCTACCCCGAGCTTTTCGCAGTACTTTGTTGCAAGATCAACGGCTTCTTCCCGGTAACCTGCGATTCCCTCATCCACTGTGACCGCGGTGATACGAGTTCGTGGAAATCGTTTCCAGAGCTTGTGGAGGATCATGAGAAGTGAGAGGCTGTCCTTTCCCCCTGATACTGCCACGGCAACATGATCGTCGGGGCTGAACATGTCCCAATGACTGATGGTTCGACGGACCTTCCGTTCCAACGACTCTCTAAAGCAGCTCTTGCATAGAACCTTCCCCTCATATTCCCTTCGAAAATAGCCGGGATTTCGCTTGCACACTGTGCAGGATTCAGGATCCATCGGATTCTATCTCGGAAATATCGTCCCGAACAAGATGTAAGAAAGAATAATGTTCGAACTCAAGAGACCGAGAGAAATGACACTGGCGACGATTCGCACGTTCTTGGTGCTCTTCAAACCCAGAACCCCTAATACAGTATCGAAGTAGCGATCCCCGTCAAACGGAAAGAGAGGCAGCATATTGACCAAAGCAACTCCAAGCAGAATCAACTGCATCCAGCTAAATGCAGTGAGAAGCTGATATGATGAGTAAACGGGTAGAAATTGGTATCTGAGAGGAACATAGTTCGCAGTTATGACTCCAAGTATTGCCCTGCTGGAGTTGGTTTCAGACTTTCCAGTCGTAAATGTCAGCGTCTGTGAAGGATTGCTAAGATGGACCGTGACAGTCGAGCCGGGGCTGAGGGTGGACAGGTATAGCCCTAGGTGTTGGGCATCGGGGGTCGCGTTGTTGTTGACTTGAGTTATGATGGACCACTGTAGCATCCCATTCATCTGTGCCGGGCTTCCATTCGTGAATCCGGTCACAAGGACGCCAGCAGGTGCTGGCTGATAGAGTGCGACTAGAAGAACTAGAACTAGCGCCCATGTAGCCACGTTGGTGAACGATCCGGCAGCAAAGACCCTCAACTTGGTCCTCGCCTTACGTTTGGCAAGGTTCTCTTCATCGATCTCAACAAATCCTCCAGGCAAGAAAACTGCCATGAAGACCCCTGAGGACTTTATGGGGACCTTGTCAAGCACACTTGCTATTCCGTGGGCCATTTCGTGCGGAATCAAAAGGACTGCTATCGCTAGTAGAATGTATGGGAAAATATCCCACCCAATGGTTAGACCGGGGAGGGGAATTATCAGAAGAGTGGGTCCAGCGCTCGAACTGTGTCTGAACAGCCCCACCGCGTTGTTGACAAAACTGTAGATGACGAATGCCAAGAGGCCGATGCCCATTGCTGCGCCGATGTCGAAGAAGGCGAGCCAGCCCCTCCGAAATCGGCCGCCTATCCTCTCCAGCCAGCTGTTGAAGGCTACCGTTTTCAGCATGAGGTAGTAGGGCTTGGCTATGATTCCATGCTTGTCCGCCTTCAATAGAACCGCGAGAGCGTAGATGACGGCTCAAACGGCGAGGTAGAAGAGTAACGGAATGTACGGGTCGAGTAGACTCAAGAAGCTCTTCTCTTAGTTCGGGAGTTAGGCTCGGCTCATGCGGGTTTCATATTACCTTTTCAACTTCGACCCCGAAGCGTTCTTCTCAAGGCCGGGTCCGAGTCAACGCGCGTTTGAAGGACCTCTTCGAAGGATTCTCCGTCTCGGACTGGAATCCTGAGATACATTCCGGTTCTACCGATAGTATCCCTCCGCGTCAAGACCCTTACTCGTTCCATTACAATTGCAACGCTGACTCCCAAGAGTTTCGCAACTTCGCTTTCTCTTCCCACGACAGGAGACTCGAAATGACCTTCCGGAGTCGGTTCGATCAGAATTAGCCTCTTGGTGCAACCCGGGTTTCGAATTTTGTCTTTCAACTCTGCGAGTGCGACCTTTCCTCCGAACGCGTAGAACTCCAGCTCTAGTGAGCGGAAAGGTGTCAGCGGGACAGTGACGGAGGTTGTTTGTTCGGCGTCTAGTTGGATGTGTGCCTTAGGCGAATGAGATGGAGTTGCCTGGGCGATTTCTCTTGAGAATATTGTAAAACCCGCGTTTTCCAGGGCAGCTTCGACGATCTGGGTGTTGACATTGGACGGGATTAACACGTCTACGTCGCTCTTATCATCCACGTCTCCTCTAGCAACGCTACCGTGCGTCAGAGCAGATTGCGACCAACCAGCGAGGGCGTTGATAACATGGACAGCCCTCTCTCTGAGTGATTCCAGTTTTGTCCAACGAGACGTAGGGTACGCGACCGAGACCTTGTCTGAGCTTCTACTCGGTTTCGGACCCGAGCCTCGTCTTTTCACAATGTCCCCTTGAACAAGTCTTCGCTGGCGGGTCCGGTTAGGTCAGAGCTCTTTGTCCTGTCTTGGAATCTAACCCTCTTCAATCCTCGGACGATGGCCGCTGGAATTGCTTCTCTTCCTTGTCCCATGACGAGTTCAGCCGCCCCGGCCACTTCGTCGGCTAAGGCTACATTCTTGAATTTTAATTGATAACCAAACAGATCTCTTTGGCCCCGATAGTCGGCATGAGGTTTGAGGCCTGCAATTCCGATCGTTTCCTCAACCTGTCCCAGCCTGAACGGACGACTATGAGTGTCCGTTACTATGACGCCGATGCTCTTGCCAGTTAGGTGTCGTATCTTGTTTCTGATCTTTCTCGCAGAAGCGTCTGGGTTTGTTGGAAGTAGCGCATAGTTTTGGTCCCCTTTCACGTTCGACTTATCCACGCCCGCGTTGAGACAAGTCCAGCCGTGTTTTGTTGTTACGATCAACGCCATTTTGTCAGCTCTGACAACTCTCTTGGAGTCATTGAGCACTATCTGAACGAACTCGGGCTTTCGTCCCGTCTTTCGAGCAAAGGCCAATGCCTTCTTCGACGGCCGAACAGAGCCAAGGTTGACGAGCCTGCCTTCGGCTTTCGAAACGGCCTTCTGACCCACAACAAGTACATCTTTTTCTCGGATCCCCCATCCAACTTTGCGGGCGCTATCAACTATCAACCGGGGCAAATCATCGCCCGGCTTGATTAGAGGAAGTCCCCTTAGGGGAAGTATCTTGACGGCCGTGGGCATGCGAGCCGGCTTGTTGCATGAGGTATACAAACTCGATTTTAGGAGAGAATTACGTTTCTTGTCGTGCCGTGGCGAAAGCATGTTTATATTCTGAAGTGTCCACTTTCCTCATGTCAGGTTGACTGGCCGGAGATCGTCCGGTAGCCGTGAGTAACGACTGCTGCTTTCTCCCGTAGCAACCGAACGAACGGAAGAAACGATGAACGGAGGTGGAAGATGCTATGGGTTATGAAAGGAGAGGCTATGGCGGTGGTGGCGGTGCGAACAGATTCGGACCGAAACCGGTCGAAGAAGGCAAGGAATACGATGTCGACATCAAAGAGATCAGTCGCCGCGGTGAAGGGATCGCGCGCGTCGAAGGTCTTGTTGTCTTCGTACCAAACACCAAACCCGGAGATCACATCAAGATAAAGATCACACGGGTTTCGAACCGCTTCGCTTCAGGCGAAGTCATCCAATAAGGATGCCCAATAAGAGGTAGGGAGAAACCATGTTTCTCCCAAATCCCCCATTTCTGATTTCTACGAAAGCCTAAAGGCTCTATCGCCTGTCAAAGAAACGAGTTTCCTATGACGGAAGGGAAGCCGGGCCGCAAGCGTTGGAGCGAAATCCGATCCTTCATCGATAGACGCCCCTGGTCTTTCTTATCCTGGTCATCCGGGCTGACCGCGCTTGCTTTCATCGTATTCTATGGGCTGCAGGCAACAACGAATCCTCAAGTGGGAATACAGTTCGTCCAGTCAGAATGGCCTGATCCCTCGATCTTTCCCTACTTCTATGCTAAGCCCATAACATGGTTCGCTTACTTCAGTTTCGTATACTGGGCTACGGGCCTTGAGTCCAATAAGGAACATTTTCTCCAGCTTTCCCCGCGGGTTCGAAACATGCTCTTCCTCGGCACAGCCCTGGTTGCGTTCGCCTCGTTCTACGAGATCTTCTACAACTTCATGGTCTGGTTGGCTCTCGAAGTTTTAACGACTAATTGCTTACCATTCCCGTGCAACCCTGATAAAGTGGCAAGCATTTTCGACCTCAAGAGCCCTCTCAATTTGGTTTTTGCTACGAAGATTGTGACAACGGCATTCGGTTTGTCTATGTACTCGCTATGGTTCCTTCACCGGGTCGATGTGGAGACGGAAAGGCGAAATCGGACCACTACGACTGTCGATAGCGGTGTGAAGGCGCCTGTGACTATTCAGTCAGGGAAACATATAGAAATCGAGGCTGGCCTTGCTGCCCAGCAACCGATAGACCCAACTATAGACAAAGCCTGAGCCAATGTTCTTGGAAGAATGGATCTTTGGAATCCTATGATGTAGCCGTTATCGGGGCTGGCCCCGCAGGGGTGATGGCTGCTTGGAAGGCGGCGGAGTCGCACGCGAGGACCGTTCTGATAGAGCGGGAACCCTCTCCGGGGAAGAAGGTTTGTGCCGAGGGAGTTCTCGCCGATGCTCTTGTGGACGCGGAGCTCAAGCCTTCGAGCGAGTTTGTATCGAACTACATATCCGGCGCTGTCCTCTATGCTCCGGATGAACAGAAGAAAGTCAACGTGGGCGGCGAAGGCTACATTCTTGACAAGCCCGCTTTTCTTCGAGTCCTAGCGGACCGCGCTGAGAAGGCGGGGTCTGAAACAAGATTCGAGACGTCCGTGGAAAATGTCGAGCGAAAAGACGGGTTGATCGAAATTCAGACGAAGAAGGGCGGGGAGTCCAGCTCGGTTAGATCGAGGATTGTCATAGGATGCGATGGCACTGGGTCGATCCTGGCAAGACGATTTTTCCCCCGAAAGAACTACCAAGCGATTACAGCCTTACAATATTCGATGACGGATTGTGTTGTGGAGGATGAGTCAAAGCTCGAGATTTACGTTGGGCATGAAAAGGCGCCGGCTGGGTACATCTGGGTGTTCCCAAAGGGAAATGGGGATGCGAATGTCGGGATTGGCGTGAAGGGGGCTGGAGCGAAAGTGCTTCTCGACAAGTTCATCGAGAACCACCCCCGAGCCTTTGGATCTGCGAAGATAGAGCGGACCCTTGC
>VBAY01000114.1 GCA_005883085.1 Candidatus Bathyarchaeota archaeon | reverse complement strand
CGGTTCGGTTTCCTTTACTTGTACTATTCCGCAGGCAACGCGTTCTCTAGGACCCTTGTCACAATATTCCTAGTGCCTCTTCTCGAGAGCAGAGGGCTGGGAACCGAGGCCGGCACTCTGGCATTGGCGCTGATCGGTGTTGGCAGCTTGACAGGAAGGCTAACGGCAGGAGTACAGCGGTTCAACGAGGAGACGATGGCCGCTATCGGTTTTATCCTCCAAGGGTTCTGCGCAGCGGGTTTGTTTCTAGCAAACGATGCAGTAACGATAGGAGTTTTCTCGGTGCTCTTCGGAATTGGCTACGGGACCTACATACCCGAGTTCGCGCTCTTGGTCAGAAAATATTACGGCATGGATCATTACAGCACGATCTTTGGGATTCTCTTGACAAGCTTCGGCATAGGCGCCTTTATCGGCCCAGTCTTCGAAGGGATCGCAGTATCGTCTTCACTCGGTTATCTCCCAGGCTTCCTCCTGGCAGCCGCTGTAAGCTTGGGAGTAGGCGTTCACCTACTCATAGTAGGCAGGAAAATACAGCCTCCGTCGTAAACAGATCGGGATGGCTCATGGATTCAGAGCGCAGACTGCTGCTCTGGACAACGTTCCTTCCTATCGTTTTGAGAAGACTCAAGCTCTGAATATGGCGGATTGACTTCTGGGGAACTATCATGGAGAAAGGCGTTGTTTTCGAAACGCAGTTATCTTCCGAGCATCATTGTAAGCTAACGTGATCAATTCCTTCGCTGTCTCAACATCCCCATCGGAGCGTATATGGAAGGTGACCCATCCCGCCCGTGCCGGTGTGAACCGGTGCCGCTCAGCCTTGCCCTCACGGAGTACACGCTCCTGGTCTTCCCGCGACAAATGAATATCCAAATATCTCGGACCATGGTTGTGCATGAACTGGCGACCGTTAACCTGATACTCAGTTCCACCGAAACTGTGCGGTGCCTCAACAACATCCGGCAATTGTAACAACCACTCTTTCAATCCATTAATCATATTCTCAATCGCGTCTCGAATTTCTTCCAGATTTTGATTCTATGAGCGGCACATTGTATGTCCTCGACGGTCGCTCAAATTTGACTGTGACTGGCGATGGATCATATCTGTACATTTAGAGCCTGCATGCTAGAGATTATCGAATCGACTTCAGTGGTCATTCGAGTCACTCTGCCCTCTTCTAGCACCAGAATCATGTTGCAGTTCCTTAGAGTGCTTGCGCGATGGGCGATCATCAAGGTGGTCTTGCCTTCCATCAGCTCCTGAATCGTCTCAAGGATAGCCGCTTCAGTATGAACATCCAATGAACTGGTCGGCTCGTCGAGTATGAGGATGGGCGCGTTCTTGAGAAATGCGCGAGCTAGTGATACTCGTTGACGCTCTCCGCCAGACAGCTTCATTCCTCGCTCACCGACCAAGGTCTCGTATCCGTTTGGTAAACTTGTGATGAAGTCGTGAGCTTTCGCGGCGGTTGCTGCTCCGATAACCTCGTCCATGGTTGCACTGGGCCGGGCGAAGCGAATGTTCTCGGCTACGGTGGTTGAGAAGAGAACGGTCTCCTGATGGACCACTGCATACTGGTTTCGGAGATCGGCCAGCTTGTAGTCTCTCAAGTTGATATCGTCCAGGGCAATCACGCCTTTGGTAGGGTCGAAGAGGCGTAGCAGGAGGGTTGACAGTGTGGTCTTGCCTGAACCGGTCGGTCCAACTACGCCGAGACAATTGGCTGACGGCAGTTCAAAGGATACGTCGTTGAGCACCGGATGGCCCTTCGTATACTCGAACGACACGTTTCGGAAAGCAATTTTGCCTTTAGCTCTCGGTAGGGGAAGCGCATTCGGTGACTCGGGCACGTCAGGCTTCTCGTCGAGAACAGCACGATATCGCTCTACTCCAGTCAGCGACATCTGAATATCAAGTATTGACTGGCCTACGTTTCTTAGGGGACCGTAGAGCTGGGTCACGTAGTAGTTTACGACTAGAAGGCTCCCGAGTGTCAGCACGCCCGCTTGAACGTGGCCTATTCCGATGTAGAACACGGCCGCCAATCCGGCAGCTGTCACAATGCCAACGAGTAGACTGTAAAATGCGCTGTCTACCTGTACCTTGAGTTGAGCGTTTAGACTCGCATTGTAGTGGGAGACTAGCTGCTCGTTCTTCCGTTCTTCTTGCCCGTATGATTTTACTAATCTGGAGGCGCCTAGGCTCTCTTGGGCCACTGCCATAGCGGCGCTTTCTGAGGCCCTGAATTTCCGCCATCCAGCGCGAATCCGTGGCCGGAATACAAAAGTGAGAAGGAACATCACGGGAGACACGAGCAGCGCGACTAGGGCTAGCTGCCAGTCAAAGTAGACCATGACAAGAATCATTGCGCCGATAGTCAGGATGGAAGTGGCCAGGGGAATCATGCTGTCGATTCCGAACGAGCGTAGCATGGGGGCATCGTTGAGAGTACGATATGCTGAGTCTGCAGCCCCCATGGTGTCATGGTAGGCAATGGACAGACGCTGCATCTGGCGAAAAAGGCGAGCGCGCACGTCAAGTGTCATCCGATTTCCTACCTTGTTGGTGTACCAGACATTCACAAGGTTCTGGAGGTAGGTCAGGACAGCGGTTCCCATGAGTATGGTGATCGCAAGCCATAGGGTGAGACTTTTGGAGAGTTGGGGTCCAACGAAAACTGTGAGGTATCCGGGCAATGGCTGAGAACCGAGGACGCTGTCGACTAACAGTTTGATGGGCAGGGGAAAGATCAGGGTTATCGGTACCGCTGTCAGAGATATCATCAACAGAACGACGATTGGCCAAAGGTACGGTCGGAGATCCTCGAAGGCTCGTTTGAGCATGAGGAGACCTCAACCCCAGTCTAGCAAGTCTGTCGAATAAACCCCGTGATAATGCAACTCGTTCAGTCCATTGATCAAATGCTCAATCTCTTCGCGAGGTCTAGTGGGTTGAATTATCCTAAAAGGACTGGATCCTAGCCCGCTTCGTCACATGAAGAGGGCATCGCACCGTAAGCGCATTTTAGGTCGGACTAGGGGCTACGGCTAGGTCTGCTTGAGGATGTGGGTCTAACTTGTAGCTGTCACTGTCACGGTAGAGGTGTGCGTCAATGAGCCGCTGGTGGCGGTCACCGTGATCGTGTACGTGCCTGTTTGCGTGCTGCGTGTTGTTGAAACAGTGAGGGTTGAAGTGGAATAAGGGCCGACCGAGGAGGGCAGAGAGATTGCGGGACCATGGCGTGTAATGGGTGCGATGGTTGCAGTTAGGTAGACAGTATTGTTGAAGCCGTTTGTTCCTGTTACCTGTATCGTGAACGTTGTGGTGGAGCCTTTTCTGACGGTTTGGGAGGATGGGCTGAGCGCGATTGTAAAGTCTGGGGATGGAGTGATCTTGAATGACACGATTACTGAGTGGGAGAGGCTGCCACTGGTGCCGGTCACGGCTACATTGTAGGTGGCCAGGGGTGTCTGTGGGGAAGTGTAGATGGTGAAGCCAGCTGTGGCGTTCTGGTTCGCGGCTAATTGGACGACTGTCGGGCTTATTGTGTACTGTGGGCAGCCAATTGCCAAGCATGACACTGGCGGGCTCAGGGTCACATTTCCTTGAAAACCGTTAACGCTCGTCAGGAGGATTATGGATTTCCCGGCGGAGCCTTGTGGGATAGTGAGCGTGTTTGGATGGGCGCTCATAGTAAAGTCTGGTGCTGTCGCGGCTGACGTCACAGCGGCCAAACTGCTTGATGGAACCGCGAAGACTAATCCCGTCAATAGAACGACAAGGAGAAACAATTTCATTAGGATTCTCAAGAATTACACCTATGGCACGGCAGAGCTACGCGTAGCGTTTTTTGCGGTTAAATGTTTCGGTCAGTGACCCAATACAGTTCCTTACCAGCACACACTGGAGAAGTGACGTGCTTCAGTTCGGCGGCACTAGCGTATTTGCCTCTACGAGCGTCGGGGCACCGCTCAGAAGCCTGTCAAATAGTGCTCTTGACAGAACATCATGTCCAGTTAACTTCCAAACCTGCCTAGAAACCTGTCTACACCCTCCATGGCAGTAACGCCCAGACCAGAAACTTCTCATAGTTTGAAATCAAAGATCTTCCTCTAACGCGCACTCCCATCCTCAACCCGGACCTGCGGATGTAAGAAGTCGCCGATTTGGCGAATTTGCTATCGGCAGATGGCTTCAGATAGCGTCATATCCGCAAGTATTTATTAGGAATCCGACTGAGCCTACGTAGGTGCCCATCTACTGATGACGGGGACTAGGAAAAGGGTGTGATTCT
Source organism: Candidatus Bathyarchaeota archaeon (assembly GCA_005883085.1). Lineage (GTDB taxonomy): Archaea > Thermoproteota > Bathyarchaeia > 40CM-2-53-6 > 40CM-2-53-6 > 40CM-2-53-6. The sequence goes on along the minus strand of VBAY01000114.1, from coordinate 4,415 downwards.
TGAAAGGAACACCCATACTCTTCGTGCTAATTCTGTTACTCGGAGGCTCATTCTCTTTTCCATCATTAACTCACGCGAGCAATCCCAGCACAACGCCGATGATTGACGGATCATCCCTTCAAGGCTGCAGTCACTTCACGAACTCATGTTCCACCCTGTTCAGCACTATCCGTTCCAATGACATTGTAATTGTATACGCGTTTGAAACCCTCGATCTTCAAACCAGTTGTTCCTTCTCTGTCCATGACACTGCAGGACTTTCTTGGGAGATGAGGGCTACCGTATCGGGCAGAAATGATGGAACGACCGGGAGCGACAGAGACCAGATCGCGGAATTCTGGGCGAGGAGCCCAAGCCTATTATCCTCCGACAACGTCACCGAGTCCATACTGGGCTGTGCCAGCTACGAATATGGTGGCGAGTACAATGGACTCATGGTCTTCGGAATAAGTGGTGCGAACTTCCAGGATCCCTTCGATCCTAGCGGTTCCGTGGCCGCGTCGGTCAGCGGCCTCAATGGCACACCGGCCGCCCTAATATCAACTAGCAATCCGAGTGACATGATACTAGGAGTCGCCCTGCAGAGCACCTATGGAGTATTGAGCGCCGGGTCGGGGTTCACTCTCATCAGTACAGGCGGCGGGTACTCGGTCTCCGAATACGCAGTTGTCAACTCGCCTGTTACGAACTTCCCGGTGACGTTCGGTGATGGTGCAAACTGGTACTGGGAAGTCATAGCAGACGCGGTTCAAGCAGCGAACACAACACCAGATTTCGGTCTCAGCGCGAGTCCCAGCAGCCTCACCGTCACCGCCGGTTCCTCTGGAACATCCACCGTCACCGTGACTAGTTTCAACAACTTCACCGGCACAGTCAGTTTGCAGGCGACCGTAACCCCGGCTGGACCAAGTCTAAGCCTCGATCCATCCAGTGTCCCCGTTTCCTCTGGCGGGTCTGGAAGCTCTGTTCTGACCGTCTCAACCACGAACGCTACTGCGCCAGGCTTCTACAAGCTCACCGTAACTGGCACAAGTGGCTCAAGTTCACACACGACCGCGATCCTTGTAACCATTGTCTCCCCGGCGGCCGGCTCGCTTGGCATTGACGCCTCAGCTGAAGCGGGATGTGGTCATGATACCAACTCCTGCTCAGCGACGTTCAGCACACTGCACGGATATGACCTGATCATCGTCTACGCGATCGAAAGTCTTGATCTTCAGACAAGCTGCAACTTCTCTGTCACTGATACTGCCGGGCTGTATTGGACATTGAGAGGAAGTGCTTCCGGCAGAAACGACGGGTCGACGGGGAGCGATAGAGATCAGATAGCGGAGTTCTGGGCCGCGAGTCCCAGCGTGCTTTCTTCCGATATTATTACCGAGTCGATTTCAGGGTGTGCGAGTATCGAATATGGAGGGGAGTACAACGACTTGATAGTTGTCGCCGTAAGCGGAGCCAATCTTAGCAATCCCTTCGATCCGAACAATTCGCTCCCAGGATCCGCGAACGGATATAGCAACACACCTTCAATGACGCTGTCGACTAGCAACAGCCAGGATATGATAATCAGCGCCGCGCAACAGACGAGCTACGGAACCCTGACTCCGGGACCCGGGTTTACACAAATATTCTTGAATGGAGCAGGGTTAGCAGTAGAATACCAGACTGCCAATTCACCACAAACAAACCTCACAGTAACGTATGTTGACGATACGACCTGGTACTGGGAAATTATAGGAGACGCGGTGCAGGCAGCGAGTACCACACCCGACTTCACTCTCACTACGAGTCCTAGCAGTCTCACCGTCATCGCCGGTTCCTCTGGAACATCCACCGTCACCGTGACTAGTTTCAACAACTTCACCGGCACAGTCGACTTGCAGGCGACCGTAACCCCGGCTGGTCCAAGCCTAAGCCTGAACCCGTCGAGTGTACCAGTTCCCCCTAGCGGATCTGAAAGTTCTGTTCTAACGGTCTCAACGACCAACGCTACATCAGCAGGCTCCTACAGAATCACGGTAGCCGGCACAAGTGGTTCGAGTTCACACTCGACCACGATCATTGTCATGGTTGTCTCCCCTGCGCCCGGCCCATTCGGCATCGACGCCTCAGCGGTGGCAGGATGCGGTCATAATACCAACTCCTGCTCAACGACGTTCAGCACGTTGCACGGATATGACCTGATCATCGTCTATACGATGGAAAGTCTTGATCTTCAGACAAGCTGCAACTTCTCCGTCAATGATACTGCGGGGTTATACTGGACATTGAGAGGAAGCGTCTCCGGCAGAAACGACGGGACAACAGGAACTGACCGAGACCAGATTGCAGAGTTCTGGGCCGCAAGTCCCAGCGTGCTTTCTAGCGACATTATTACCGAGTCGATTTCAGGCTGCGCGAGCCTCGAATACGGAGGCGAGTACAATAGCCTACTGGTTGTCGCTATTGCCGGGGCCGACCTTAGCAGTCCCTTCGACCCTCAGAGGAATATCAGATTGTCAACGCGCCGCAAACAAACTTGACAGTAACGTATGTTGACGATGCGACCTGGTACTGGGAGATTATGAGTGATGCGGTGCAGGTTGCTCCGGCTGACCCGCAGGTTCAGCAAACCGCGACTTTTGACGGGGTTACTGTATCGCTCTCGGGGAACTTTATCATAAACACAACCGGCAAGACGGTGACTGGAACAATATCGGTCACTGCGACAAACAGTACGACCGGGCAGACCTTGTTCTCAAAGACCTTCACCGTATCACTAGGCTATGGGTCAAGATCAACGGCGCGGTTCGTGCTCTCAGTACCTACGGGCAGCTCCTGGCTGGGAGCCACATGTAGCATTAATGCCTCCGCTGACACAGCCAGCTGCATGGTCTCTCGAGACCCTGATGTAGACCATGATGGAATGATCAACTTGCTCGACGTGTCCCAGGTCTTTCTCGCGTACGGTTCGTCGGAGGGAGATGCTAGATACAATCCCGCACTTGACCTGTACGGGTATGGCACAGTCAATCTAATTGATGCATCACTAGCAGCCATCGATTACGGGCTGCCAGTTTTCAGCTAGCCTCTCGAATCCCCCCACTTCTTGAATTCGCGTTGCTCAGGTATCTATTTTAGCAACGTAGGCGCGTCATTCCATCCGAGAGCATGGGAAAGAAGGAAGCGCCGACGGAGCAGAAGCAGAGCGAGGTTGCGAAGGCTGCGAAGGGATTCTTCTATGGTATGGCTCTACACGGAATGGTGACCTACGCGTTGAGGCTGAGAATGCACATGGAGAACTTGTTCATGCTTATCACTATGGGCGACATGCTTGGGATACCGGTACTGCCGCCCTACTACAGTCTTAGGCTCCTTCCCTACGCGGTCCCGTCTTTGAAGACGTGGAAGCAGACACTGCTTAGGGATCGCGACATTACCGACTCATTGTACTAGGGGCGTCAAAGGCGGCGGTGAGCGTTGCGGTCAAGGCAGGGATGGCCGAATACTTTGCATCCAATCCCGATGTCAAGTACATTCTCTTCGGTGGCAAAGGGGGGCTCGGCAAAACAACTCTCTCGGCGGCGACCGCCTATTGGCTAGCGAGTAGGGAAAAGAGGGTCTGCGTCTTTTCAACTGATCCCCAAGCCAGCCTCTCGGATATTTTCGAGAGAAAGGTCTTCGGCCAGGGAGAGGTCGAGCTTGCTGCGAACCTCTATGCTGTTGAAATAGATGCGGATCGTAGAATTGCGGAGTATCAGGAGGAGATTCGGAAGAAGATCAAGGACATGTACAAGATGGAGACGATTCCCGAGGAAGTGGAAGACTACATCAACTCCTCGGCCGCTGAGCCGGCGATGGCGGAATCAGCTACGTTCGATGCCATGGTTGAGCTGATGACTGCAGGCAAGTTCGACTATTACGTGTTCGATATGATGCCGCACGGACACGCTATAAGATTCCTGGGCATGGCCGACATTCTGGACCAGTGGGTCGAGAAGATTGTCAGCGTGAGGAAAAAGGCCGGGGAGTATGGGGAGGCCGCAACGGTGATGGGTAGCAAGGGAAGTCTTGCCCAGGAAGATCTTGTCCTGAAAGAGCTTGAGTACATCAGAGGACGTCTAGACTTTGTCAGCACCATGGTCCGCGATAGAAAACATACCGCGTTCTTCTATGTGCTCATTCCGGAACTGATGCCGATACTCGACACACGAAAAGCACTGGAGATGTTCCGCGAGTTCAACGTGACTGTGAGTGGAGTCGTCGTGAACCAGGTATATCCTAAAGAGTTGAAGGACCAGCCGGATGTTCCGGTCTTTTTGAAGAACAAGATATCCTCCCAGCAAGAATACGTAAAACAGATCCAGAGCGAGTTCGGGAGCCTCATCAAAGGAATTGTGCCAATGCTTGACCGAGAGCCGAAGGGTATGAAGATG